>CAZILN010000235.1:0-20593 GCA_964540005.1 uncultured Bacteroidaceae bacterium
AGGAAGAGCACCCGCTGAACAATATAACTGCCAGACAGATAAGCAGAAAGTTTACAATTATTTTTTTCATTGCTTCAGGATTTATAGGTTAATTAATGATTATCAACTTGATACGGCAGATGCCATGCATTACTATGCAGCTGCAAGCTTTGAAAGATGTGAGAATCCCCGATTCTGTATAAAAAGTATTGCTGAATTCCTAATGCTAATTTCAGGAAGTTTCCAGATAAAAGCAAATCATTCTGCATTATTTCAGCTTTAAAATTTTTCCAGGCTCGTTTCTTTGCCCTATGTTCGAAATGTTTTCTATATTACCAGCATTAAAATACGAAGGTAACAGGATCCAAAGTGAGCAGGTTGCAGGTATGCAAAGTTCATGTTCGCAAAGTGATAGTTCACAGCTTGCATGTAAAAACTTCAGTATTATGAGTAAAAAGATCAGCCGGAAGAAGTTTATTAAGCAATCCTCCCTTGGTGTGCTGGGCACAGGGATAATGATAAATGCCGGGCGTGGTGTTTTCACTCCACCGGCCCCGCTTATGAAAAACATGCTTGGCAATACCGGTATCGAGCTAACCGGCCTCGGTTTTGGAGCTACCCGGACGGATCAGCCTGCCGTCCTGAAATATGCCCTGTCAAAGGGAATTACCCTGATCGATACCGGAAGGCATTACGCCCAGGGGAGAAACGAGGAGATGGTGGGATCCCTCATCAAAGACATCAGGAAGGATGTCGTTATACAGTCCAAGGTCAGCAGTAATTTCGGGGATAATATACTTGATCTTCCGGAACCGGAAATGTCGGCAATTATAGCAGAAAAATTCTGGAAATCCCTGCATGACAGCCTGAAAGTCCTTCAAACAGATTACATCGATATTTTGCTGCTGCATAGTATTAGCGAGCCTGAACTGGTTTTCCACCCTGTGGTTACTAAATTGTTTACGGAGGCAAAAAAACAGGGGAAGATCCTGGCAAGAGGATTTTCGACTCATAGTATGCAGGCTGAGCTGTTCCGCAAGAATACAGCAGAAGGCCATTATGATGTGGTAATGACTGCCTTTAATCATGCCGGGGGATATGTCCATGCCAGCTCAGGAAGAAAGGATTCCTGGAACCAGGATGAACTGATTTCAGAACTGGAGGCAGCTTCTGCCGCAGGTACCGGCATTATTGCCATGAAGACCTGTTCAGGAGGACCATATGCTGGGGTACCGGGTACTGAAGCCACCATTCCACAGGCTGTCAAGTGGGTGCTGGAGAGGGAGTATGTCCATTCTTCAGCAGTGGCAATGGCAAACTTCAGGGAAATTGACGAACATGTCTCCTTACAGCTATAATTCTACCGGCTTCTTATTCCTGTATACAACAAACAGTATTACAAAACCCACAATAAGCAGCAGGGGAAGTATCCCTATGCTCTGAAGTGCAACCTGGGTATTCCTTACTTCCATGATGCGGCCCATAACAGGCAGGAACATGGCTGTTGACACGAAACCTGCACCACCCAGCAGGGAAAGTCCAAGTGCTCCGCTTCTTGGAATATACTCAGCTGTAAATCCAAGCATCGTAGGCCAGAAATAACAAACCCCGATGGCAAATAAGATAGCACCAACTATTGACATGGCAGGTGAAGTAACAAGGCTTAGTGTGTATATACCGATAGCAGAAAAGATTGCAGAGAGCAATAACACGCCGACAGGATGAAGGCGGTGAACAAGCTGGCCTGCAAAAAACCGGCCCAGTGCCATAATACCTGATATTAAGGCAAGGATCAACATAGCACTTATACCTGCATTTGCCAGAAGTGCATTCACCCACTGGTTTGTGACCAATTCGGTCGCGGCAGTCAGCATCATAAAAGTAAACATAATGGGGAAAATGACAGTCGCCTTGCGGATCAGTTTGGCCTCAACCAGGGAAATTACAAGTACTGCTCCTATTAGTGCCAGGTACATCCATCCTTCGGGCAGGGCTATGATATCCACTGCCAGAAGTATCATCAGCGACATGGCAATAATAACGGTGACCGGAGCCCCGATGGCATCCAGCATTCCCTTGTAAGATACACCGCTGGCAACCCGCTCTGTCTCGGGAATTTTCTGGCCAAAAAACATTACCCCGTAAAGGGCAAGAGGCACAAAGAGCATTCCTATATAGATCTGCCAGTTAATATCCAGCGTATCCATCATCAGGAAAGCCATCAGGCTTCCTATAACGATCCCGCCGGGAAACCAGACATGGAACCTGTTGAGCATTTTAGTCTTATTCTTTGGATAGATGGTTGCAATCAAGGGATTAAATGATGCTTCCACGGTACCATTACCCAGGCCAATAAACACATTGGCCAGGAACAGTGTTTCCTTATTCTTTGCCAGTATAAAAATGATGGCACCCACCAGCTGCAGAATAAAAGCGGACCAGACCAGTGTTTTGGTTTTAACAATGTCAATGATAAAACCACCAACCACCATAGCAATTGTAAATCCCCAGAACGCGGGACTGAAAGCCCATCCGATGACCTCTTTGGATAGACCAAAAATACCGCCGTCTGCCGCCGGGCCAAAAATCTCTTCAATTTTCGCCCGCATGGCAAAGGTCAGAGCAGTTACAAGAAGTGCCAGACAACTACCTAAAAATAACCTTGTTCTGTTAAAATTTTGTTCCATGATAATGAATGTTTGTATCGGTTTTTAAATTCAGAAAGAATCCATCCTTATATTTGTCTGAATATCAAATAACTATGATCGAATTTAATTATATATTACTGATAGTTAATAGTTTATAAAATCAAATTATACATCGAACCACCTTTAAGATAACACTTTTTTTTCTTTCCTGACTTCTCTTTTTATATAAGATTCTTCTATAACATTCCCGGTTATCGATTAAGAAAGGTATAAGGATAAATTCAAAATGCAGAAAAAGCCAAGACCTCATTAAACCATTCGTTGTGTATACAGTCAAAGGGATAATTATATCTTTGCATATTTATTTAAAATCCAAGCAATAGTTCCATGAGAAAAATCGACAGAAGAATTGTCATCATAACTGCCCTTATCTTTATTATCGGGCTTGCTTACGGACTGATGAGGTACCTGATCTCCTTGAAGGAAGATCCCTTTATGCGTCCGGCAGTAGAAGCTAAAAGATATGTACGGGCCGAACCGGTCGCTTACACTACAGTTATTTCACCGGTGAGTGAACGTGGCCGCGTAACCAGTGTATCCGAAATAGACCTGGTGGCAGAAGCTTCGGGAAAAATTCTTCCCGGCGATATACCTTTAAAGAAAGGAGCCAGCTTTTCAAAAGGCGATGTGCTTTTCACCATTTACCCTGATGAAGCCGCCCTGGCACTTCGTGCCAGCAAGAGCCAGTTCCTGAATACCCTGGCCAACCTGCTCCCGGATATATCCATAGACTTCCCGGATCATGAGTCAGAATACCGCAGCTTCTTCTCCTCCATCAGCCTTGACAGGAAACTGCCGCCTTTTCCTGATATCTCCAATGAGAAACTTAAGATCTTTCTTGCCAGCCGGAATGTGCTGAGTGAATACCTGAATATCCAGAAAAATGAACTGCAGTTATCACGTCATACACTTAGGGCCGCTTTTAATGGTACATACACAGATGTGTACCAGGAAACCGGGGCCTATACAAACACAGGTGGCCGTGTAGCTCATGCTGTCAGAACCGACCTGCTCGAGCTGGAAGTGCCCCTGCCCCGCTTCGATGCCGACTGGGTAAGAATAGGGGATGAGGCTATCGTTTTTACCGAACAGAATAACATTGAATGGACGGGTAAGGTTGTGAGGAAAGGAAAGTTTATTGAAGAGAATACACAATCTGTGAGCATTTTTATCCGTCTTGAAAACTCTGATACAGCGCCCCTGCTCGTAGGAGAATTCCTGAATGCCAGCTTCCGGGGACGTCCTGTCGACAATGTCATGGAGATCCCCAGGAATGCCGTTTTCAATACAAATGATGTATTTGTCATTGTCGAGGGCCGCCTGCAGAAAAGGACCATCAATATTATCAAGGAAGATGAGACCTTATTATTCAACGGCCTGGAAGAAGGTGAGAATCTTGTTCTGCAGCCCCTTATCAATGTGCTGGAAGGTACTCTTGTAACCTGGGAGGGTGACCCCTCGTCAGGACAGCAAAAAGGCGGGGGGCCGGAAGGAAGACGCGATGGACAACAAACCGAACCAGCTAAGGAGAGACAGCAATGAGGAAGGTAATTGAAAAGTTCGTCGAGTATCCCATTTATGCCAACCTGATCATCGCCATCGTACTCCTGGCCGGTGGGGTCAGCCTCTCCCTGATGAGAAAATCATTCTTTCCTGAGACGGAGAGCCGTATTATTTCTGTATCGGTGTTTTATCCCGGAGCATCCCCGGTGGAGATGGAAGAGGGGGTTACGTCCAGGATAGAAGAGGCCATACGCGGACTGGTAGGTATCAAAGAAATAACCTCCACCTCCGTTGAAAACCGCAGCTCTGTTTCGATCGAAACTACAGGTGAATACCATATCAACGAGGTCCTGATGGAAGTAAAAAATGCCGTGGACGGAATCTCCTCCCTTCCTACTGCGGCAGAGCGTCCCATTGTAGCCAAAAGACGGTCCCGGGCGATGGCCCTGTTTATGGATCTCAGACCGGTTGACGGACAGGAGATAGATCTCATCTCACTCAAGGCTCATGCACAGCGGATTGAAGAAGACCTTTACAACTCCGGTGTTATGAGCCAGATCACCCTCACGGGCTATCCACAGCTTGAAATATCCGTTGAAGTAAAAGAAGAGGAACTGCTCAGGCATAACCTGACATTTGATGATATCATACGGGCCATCCAGAATAACAACAGGGATGTATCAGGAGGTGAGATACGCTCCGATGATGAGGAACTGTTGATACGACTGAGGTCCCGCAGCACGGATCCCAACGTTCTGGGAGCCATCGTACTGACCGGACAGCCCGATGGTTCATACCTGAGGATACGGGATGTGGCTGAAGTAAAAAAGAAATTTGCCGATGTTACCAGCAAATCCTGGATCAACGGGAAACAGTCGGTATTCATCATGGTGGAAAAACTGCCCGAGGAAGACCTGGATGAAATGACTGAATTTGTAAGGGCCTATATGGATGAGTTCAATGACAGCAACCAGGGAGTCAGGCTGGAAATGTCCAGGGCCTTCCTGGATATATTGCAAAGCCGCCTGCAATTGCTGATAAATAACGGCCTTATCGGGCTGTTCCTGATTATTTTCTCCCTTACAATGTTTTTAAGCTTCCGCCTGTCTTTCTGGGTTTCCTTTGGGATCCCCTTCAGTTTCATGGGAATGTGTATAGTGGCTTACCTGAATGGTATAACCATCAATATGATGAGTGTATTCGGCATGATCCTGGTGATCGGTATACTGGTTGATGACGGGATAGTCATAGCGGAAAACATCTACCTGCACTTCGAGAAAGGGAAGCCGCCCATGAAAGCAGCAGTAGACGGTACCATGGAAGTGCTGCCGGCCGTTATGACATCGGTTACCACAACGATCATAGCCTTCATGCCCCTGCTGTTCCTTGCCGGAACCCGCATGGAAATGATGCTTCATATGGCAGTGGTGGTGATTGCCAGCCTGTTTTTCTCCCTGTTCGAGGCCTTTCTGATACTGCCTGCCCACCTGGGTCATAAAAGAGTACTCAGCCAGAGAAGCCTGGACGCCAAAACAAAAGGGCTCAAGAAATACTTCGAAGGGTTCATTGTCTGGCTGCGTGACCGGATCTATCATTATATGCTGCTCTGGCTGGTAAGATGGCGCCATATTGTAATCGGCATCCCTGTCAGTCTTATGCTGCTGACAGCGGGATTAATTTTTGGAGGGCATATCAAGAATACTTATTTCCCCATGGTGGATTTTGACCAGTTCACGGTAAATGTAGCCTTCACACCCGGTGACGGGGAGCGGCAAACAAAGATATTCCTCGACCGTTTCGAAAAAGCCATCTGGGAGGTTAACGAAGAAATGACAGCCGAGCTCGGACTGGAAACTGACCTTATAGAGCGTATCCGTACGCGGCTGGGATCGGCTTTCAGCAGGCAGGAATCAGGATCCCATGCAGGGAGTGTCGATGTATATCCCATTGACCTGGAGGGATTACCCATATCAGGACACGATATCTCGAACAGGGTCCGTGAGAAGATAGGACCGGTACCGGAAGCCCTGAAGTTCACCATAGGCGGCAGGAACCGCTGGGGTTCCCCGGTGTCAGTAGGTCTGATGTCAAAGAACCTTGTCGAGCTGGAGGAAGCCAAAGAATACCTGATGACCCGGCTCGAAGAACTTCCGCAGCTTAAAGATATTAATGAGAACGTCGCCCTCGGAAAACAGGAAATACGGCTGAGGCTAAAACCCAAGGCTTATTTCCTCGGATTGGATGAAAACAGTATAGCACAGCAGGTACGGCAGGGATTTTACGGGGGACAGGCACAGCGCCTCCAGGAAGGCAGGGACGAATTGAGGATATGGGTACGTTATCCCAAGAGTGACCGCCAGATGCTTGGACAGATGGAACGGATGAAAGTTAAAACCCCCGCAGGAGTCTACCCCCTTGCTGAACTGGTTGATTACCATATGGAGAGGGGGCCCGTTGCCATCAACCGCTTCAATGGCTCCAGGGAGATCAGGGTAGAAGCCGAAACAGTCGATCCCTATGCCCCGGTACCGGAAATACTGGAACAGATCGATCGCGAGATCATGCCGGAACTGCTCTCACTGTATACAGGTGTACGGTATCTGTACCAGGGCCAGCAAAAAAGTTCCAGGGAGGCCATGGCCAAGGCAATCCGATATTTTGGCTTTGCTTTTATCCTTATCATGTTTGTCATGCTCATCCATTTCAAGAGTTTCAACCAGGTGCTGATCATCGTTGCCATGATCCCCCTTTCCATGTTAGGCGTTTTCTGGGGGCATGGTATCCATGGCGTCCCCATCTCAATGATAAGCATGCTGGGCATGGTAGCTCTTACAGGGGTGATCATTAATGATGCCATTGTATTCCTGGCCAAATATGACGGCCTGCTGCTGGAAGGAAAAAAAGTCACAGAAGCCGTGGTCGAAGCCGGCAAAGTGAGGCTGAGGCCCATCATATTAACTTCTCTTACTACAACCATCGGCCTCTTTCCCATCCTTCTGGAAAGGAGCGTACAGGCCCAGTTCCTGGTCCCAATGGCCATCAGCCTGGCATACGGGGTTTTCTTCGGGACCATCTTCATTCTCATCTTTTTCCCGGTACTGATCATGCTGCTGAATGATATCCAGGTCTACACCAAACATTTATGGACAGGGGTCAGGCCTGAGAGGGAAGACGTTGAGATAGCCCTCATCCACTACAGGAGGAAAATGAGGTATGAACTGAATGGCAGGGGAGACAACGGCCTGGACCAGGGGGCGGGAATTTAATACATCAGTAAAAATCAACAGATAAAAAAATGAGGTTCCTTAACAAATATCTGATTCTGAACTTGTCCCTGTTCCTGCTCACAGCCTTCCCGGCCAGGGCGCAGGTACCGGAACTGAACCTGTCGGCTGCCATTGCGAAATCCCTTGAGAATAATTACAGCATCATTATTTCAGGTTCAGAAACGGAAATAGCAGCTATAAATAACAGCTGGGGAACGGCAGGCCGTCTCCCGACTATAGGTTTCAGTGCCGGCTCAAACAATAACATCGACCTGAGCGATTATTCAACTACCAACCGGCTATCAGCCGGAATAGGGGTAAACTGGACGATCTTTAACGGGTTCCGGGTAAACATTACCAAACAAAGACTTGAGGAACTGGAAAAACTGGCAGGCGGGCGCGGGGCCGTGGTCATAGAAAACACCATAGAGGATGTGATACTGGGATATTATTATGTACTGCTGCAAGAGGAATCACTGGAGATCCTCGGTACCGTTATGAAGCTGTCTGAAGACCGCTATAATTATGAACTGGCCCGTCATGAACTGGGCGGATCCGTGACCTATAATGTACTGCTGGCCAAGAATGTATTTCTTCTGGACAAATCCCGCTTCATGAACCAGGAGGTAGTACTGCGGAATGCCGTGCGTAATTTTAATTTTCTTCTGGGCGAAGACCCTGTTACCGTCTGGTCTTTTACTGAAGAATTTGAACCGGATACCAGCGATTACCAGCTGGCGGACCTGCTGAACCTGATGCTGTCGAACAACCAGGTACTTCAGAACCAGTATGTCAACCTCATCCTGCAGCAGAAGCAAACCGAACTGGCAAAATCCGGCATGTATCCCAGCCTTAGGTTGTCAACAGGTGTGGAAACCGGATCAGTCCGCAGCAGGCCGGCTGATGCAGATCTCCTGATCAGTAACAGCAGCAGTGCCTATGGCAACTTCTCCCTGTCCTATACATTATATGACGGTGGAAACAGGAGATCAGACATACAGATTGCCAGGATTAATGAGGAAATCTCACAGGTGGAAACCCAGGAAATGGAACACAGCCTGACCAACCTCCTGATGAATGTTCATGATTATTATAATGTCAGGAAAGCCCTGCTTGACCTGGCCAATGAAAACCTGGAAGCTGCCGAGCTCAACCTCAGGATAGCAGACGAAAAATTCAAATCAGGGGTAATAAACTCCTTTAATTACAGGGATATACAGCTCATCTATCTGAATGCTGCCCTCGGCCGCCTTGAGGCCATTTTCGATCTCATCGATTCGCGTACGGTGCTCACCCGCATGACCGGCGGATTCCTGTCCCCCGGTGAGCTTGTAAATCAATAGGGTTTTTGTAAATTAGCACATATCACCTTTGACAACCAAATCCTGGAATCATGAGAGCATTTGCCCTTGTATGTATTTTACTATTGGCCTTTTCCTGCAAACAAGCACCTAAACCCGAAGAATCGCAGTGGATACAACTATTTAACGGGAAGGACCTTGTGGACTGGCAACCAAAATTCAATCATTACGAACTCGGCTACAACTTTAACAATACCTTCCGGGTGGAGGACGGTCTGATGACTGTCAGTTATGATGAGTGGGATTCCATTTCCGATGAGTTCGGACATATTTTTTACAGGGATATGTTCTCATACTACATCCTCAGGGTAGAGTACCGGTTCATAGGAGAACAGGTACCCGGCGGTCCGGGTTGGGCCTTCCGCAACAACGGCGCCATGCTCCACTGCCAGTCCCCCGAAAGCATGCTGATTGACCAGGAATTCCCCGTTTCTATTGAGGGACAGCTGCTGGGAGGCGAAGGGGAGCGCACAACGGGTAACCTCTGTACACCCGGGACGAATGTGTACATCTCCGATACCCTAGTTGAACAGCATTGCATTAATTCCACATCGAAGCTGTATCCCGGGGACCAGTGGGTGACCATAGAATTTCATGTCTACGGTGACAAGGCCATCTACCATATCATTGAAGGAGATACGGTCATGGCCTATTCAAAACCGACTGTGGGGGGGTACAGTCTTCCTGAAGGATACCATCTACCACCAGGTACCCCGGTATCGGAAGGTTATATTTCTTTCCAGGCCGAGAGCCATCCCACCCAGTTCAGGAAAATTGAACTCCTGGATCTGAGCGATAAATACCGCTAAACCTTCAAACCTGTAGTATTTCCTCCATGATCCGGCTGGTATAGGCACCGGTCTCACCCGTACTTGGACTTTCCCCCATGCCCTGCAGGGCAGATGTAACCGCTTTTATCATTGGATACTGAATGTTCTGCGGACTGCTGATGGTAAAGGACCTGCTTTCTCCTTTGGACCACAGTTGTATGGGGGTAAATTCAAAACACGAGAATACCAGGCTGCCTTTTGAACCGGAAATCACTATCTCATCCTTACTGCTGTCCTCAGCACAGACAAAACACCAGGAACCAGAGTACGGGATACCTGATTTAAATCTCCCGCTTGCCGTAATAGTATCGGGGGGTTCATACAGTCCGGCCCTGTTGGCAGCCTGACCCGAGATCATGTCAAAGTCCCCGAAAATGTACACCAGAATATCCAGCAGGTGACAGCCCATATCATGAAAATACCCTCCCCCGCTGATGGCTGGAATGACGCGCCAGGGCAGATGATCAGGTGTGTCGTCACCCGGACGGGGAGTCATGTTGAGCACCGTTTGCACCGAATAAACTGTTCCCAGTACATTATTGTCAACCAGGTCCCTGACCTTATTAAAGTAATCCAGGCTCCTCCGGTAATACGCAACAAACAGGGGACTGCCGGTCCGCCGCGATGCCTGGTTCATCCTGGCACATTCAGCATAGGTGGTTGCCATTGGTTTCTCCACATAGGCAGCTTTCCCAGCTTCCATCGCTGCGATGGCATATCCGGGATGTGAATCAGGAGGGGTGGCGATGTAAATGGCGTTGATCCGCTTATCTGAGATAAGTTCTTCCGCGCTTTTATAAACTGTAGCTATCTTATGCCTGGCCGCATAGTCCACTGCTTTATCATAGCTCCGGTTACAGACAGCCAGTAAGCGGGAGCCTTCCACCTTATTGAAAGCCGGACCGGATTTTTTTTCGGTAACATCTCCCGTACCTATCATTCCCCAGCTAAGCTGTTTACTATTCATGTCAAAATAATTTAATGCCGGTAAGTATCATACAGGCCTATGCAAGCACCTTAACCAGATACTGCCCTGTGTATGAGTTTTTTACTTTTGCAACCTGCTCCGGGGTACCTTCCGCCATTACCTCCCCGCCCTTACTGCCTCCTTCCGGTCCCAGGTCAATCACCCAGTCCGCATGCCTGATCACATCCAGGTTGTGCTCGATGACAATAACTGAATTCCCCTTGTCCACCAGGTGGTTGATGATTTCCAGCAAACGGTCGGTATCGGCCATATGCAAACCGGTTGTGGGTTCATCCATCACATATATGTTCCCTTTTTTGTGCAGTTCGCTTGCCAGTTTGATCCTCTGTGCCTCACCCCCCGAAAGGGTACTCAATGCCTGTCCCAGTTCAAGATATCCTAGCCCGACCCGCTGGATGACTTTCAGTTTCCGTACAATGGCAGGGTCTTCGAAAAAATCCAGTGCCTCCATAACAGTCATTTGCAGGACATCGAAAATGCTCATCCCTTTATACTGCAGATCAAGTACCTGCTGCAGATATCGTTTACCTTCACATTCATCGCATACCATTTTTACATCATCGAGGAAACTCATCTCGACTTTTAGACTGCCCAGCCCTTTGCATTTTGGACAGGCTCCTTTTGAGTTAAAACTGAACAGGGAAGCGCTCATTCCGGTTGTCCGGGCAAATTCCTTTCTGACCTGATCGAATATTCCCACATAAGTCATTGGGTTCGAGCGGCTGGACCGGCCCACACCGGACTGATCCACCACTATGGCCGTGGGATGCTGCCTGCAGAATTCATAATGTATCAGGCTGCTCTTGCCAGAACCTGCCACCCCGGTTACACAGACGAACACTCCTGCAGGGATCCTCACATCCAGGTGTTTCAGGTTATGGATACTGGCATCCCGGAGTTCAAAATAGCCTGAGGGCTCTCTCCTGCGGAACAATTCATTTCTGCTGTCATTCAGGTATCCGGCGGTGATGGTATCGCTTTGCAGCAATTCTTTTACCTCCCCGGTAAAGGTGATGTGCCCGCCCCCGGCTCCTGCATCCGGACCTATATCTACCACATAATCGGCGAAACGAATGATATCCGGGTCATGTTCCACCACGAGCATGGTATTACCCTTATCCCGCAGCTCACGGATCATTCGCTTAAGTTGTGAAATATCCCTGGGGTGAAGCCCAATGCTTGGCTCGTCAAGCACATACATGAGGTTAACCAGGTTACAATCAAGCTGTTTTGCCATTTTTACACGCTGTGATTCCCCTCCCGACAGGGTGGCTACCTGCCGGTGCAATGAGAGGTATCCCACCCCTATGTCGATCAGGTTCTGAACACTCAGCTGCATCTTTTTCACCAGGGGCCTGGCGATGTCCCCCCTTACCCCATCCAGGAATTTCCTGAAATCATGCATCTCCAGAAATACCAGTTCCGGGATACTCACCCCCTCGACTTTAACACAGCGCGCTTCGGCACTGATCCTCGATCCCTTACAATCATCACAGGTCTTATAGGTAAAAAACCGTGTATAGGCATCAGAGCGGTCCGCCTGGTTAAAATACCTGCGCTTTAATTTGGTAAGGACACCTTCGTAATTAGCATCATATTCCTCTCCCTGGTGAACATTGGTAAATGTTGTAGCTTCCTTGTGAAGCAGGTCATATAGTTCCTGCTGGGTGAATTCTCTGACCGGTTTATGGGGGTCATAAAAGCCGCATTTCAGCAAGCCTTTCCAGTACCAGCCACCTTTTTTGAAATCGGAATGCAGGACAGCCCCATCGGCAATGCTTTTCTCGGGATCCAGGACCTGCTCCATATCGATGACCATCTCCTTCCCGAGTCCGCTGCAGGTCTGGCACATTCCATCAGGAAGGTTGAACGAAAAAGCATTGGACCAGCCGATAAAGGGTTCACCGCATCGTGAGTACAGCATCCTCAGGTAATTATATATCTCAGTAACGGTTCCAACCGTTGATCTAAGGGTAGTACCCAGGCGCTTCTGGTCTATGACGATGGCCGGTGAAATATTCTCTATTTCATCCACTCCCGGTTTGCTGATCTTGGGCAAGCGCCGCCTGGCGTAGGTGCTGAATGTCTCGATCAGCTGGCGCTGAGCTTCGGCGCAGATGGTATCGAAAACCAGCGATGATTTGCCTGAACCCGATACCCCCGTGAATACCACCACCTGGTTCTTGGGGATCTCCACATCAATGTTTTTGAGGTTGTTCTGGGTGGCTCCCCTGATTATGATCCTGTCGTTCATCCTGGAAATAATTCTAAACAGTTTAAATGCTTAAAACAAATTAGTGGTATATGGCTACCTTTTTTGTAGATACAGGCATATTCTGACCGCTGAAACTCAACAGATATACACCCGGATCCCAGCTTCCGGTTTCAATCCGGCTGGCTCCCTCTGCAAGCAGTGGAAGCTGATACAACAGCCTGCCGTTCACATCATAGATCTTTAGGCGGGTAAAGTCGCCGGGATATGAGATCCGTATAAGAACGGATTCATGAAAAACCTGTACCCGGATCTGTTCATCGGCGGGTTTTGACCTGATTGAGGGTATCACATCACAGATCTCATGTCCGCATGTGTTGCATTCGGTAAAACCGCATACATTATAAGCGTAAATAACAGTTCGGTCTCGGTCAGTCGTCAGAAAGACCCGGTTCTTATCCCCGAAGCGGCACTGGGCTGGCGGTATCTCGGAATTCTCCCAGTCAAACCCGTTAAAAAACCTGAACCAGTACTCAGTATTGGTTTTCAGGGTAATTGTCTTTGTCCAGGCCGAATCACATATCTTCACCATCAGCATCCTGGGGCCCCATTGGTCCAGGAAATTTCCATAGATATAAACTCCTTCCGGAGCAACATCCTCTCCCCTCATATCTACCTGGAAAGTGATGCTTACAGAATCCGGGATCTCCGGGGGAGGTCCCCCCTTCCAGGTGAAGCTGTATACACGCTGACTGTCAGGGACTGAGATGCCTCTGTCATATGAATTACCAATGCGGTAGTTTCCAGGCAATGAATCCCTGATATCACCCTGGTAAAACCTGAACAGCTGGAAACTCTTCTCAGGAAGCCTGGCGGAATATGACCAGCTGGTATCAGATTCCCTGTTCATCCCGACTTTCATCTGCGCCGTGAAATCCCCTTCCACATAGTATAGTTCTCCAGTATCCAGGCTATCCGGCACATTGAGCATGATACTGATCTCAGCACTGTCACCGGGTAAATGGCTACCCGAAATACCCTCATAGTGATGGTTCATCCAGTCAATGGATGCCTGTACCTCGTTCCCGTCGCTGTACTCAAAATAAGACCGGTTACCCATGTGTGTTCCGACTCCTCCCCAGGAAGTAACCAGGCGCTGACCCTGTACCCAGAAGGGTTCCCAGGGTATCAGTCCCAGGCCACCTCCCTCTATAATTTCTTTAGCCAGGCTGATAAAATAGTTTTTCTGGGAAGAGACTGAAGGGTAAAAATCGGTTTCCATCTGTGCCAGTTCGTCCTGATCGGGGATACTTCCCCTGAGTGTCCTGGGGTAGGAGGTCTCCACGCACATAACCTCTTTATTGTATTTCTCCTTCCAGAGGGAAACATATGCACTGATCTCATCCAGCGGGACATCTGACCACTGCCTGTAATAGGAAAACCCGATGATATCAAAATCAGTCACTCCGGCCAAAACCATATCATCGAACCACCATTCAACATTTTGGGGTTGTGCTATGTGTATGATGATCCGGGGGGCTATGCTACGCTCACTGCCGGCATCCCTGACGGCTTTGATACCTGAGTTCAACAGTACAGCCAGGTTGGTCCCGCTGCCCTCCTTCTGCCCGAAAGGATGAACGAATCCGGGATTTATCTCATTACCTACCTGCACATACTCGGGCATCAGTCCCGCCCCATCAAGCTTAACCAAAGTACTGTAGGTATATGCATAAATACTGTCCCTTACCTGGTCAAAGGCGAGGCCTTCCCAGGCTGCAGGAATATATTGTTTCCCCGGGTCAGCCCAGAAATCAGAATAGTGAAAATCCAGGTAAACAGCCAGTCCCGCAGCCTTTGCCCTCTCCATAGCTGTTTTCACATCGTGAAAATCATGGTAGAGCTGTGTGGCCGGTTCTCCGGCATCGATATATACCTGCATGGTATGCTGGGGATCATGCCAGATCCGGAAGCGTGCACAATTACCACCATGAGCGGCAAACAATTCATAGGGATCTGCCAGCTGGCCGTCCTCCCGCCACTCTGCTCCCTTATCCTGTATGTGATTTACATATGACAGGTCCGCGCCCATGCAGAATTCCTGATGGGTATAATAATATTGTGCATGAAGGGATACTGTTGCAGGAAAAATGATCAATATCAGCAATCCCGGAAGCTGCAGCTTACCTATAAAATGCCTCGTTGACAGAATTTTGTTTATGACTAAATATCTCCCCTGTTAATAAATGATTTGCAGCTAAATTATATATTTTTAAGCCCAATACACAATTATCTATTAAATGAAAAGAAATCATATTCCTGCAGTATTGCTGTTGCTAATCACACCGCTAATACTGACCGCCCAGACACCCGACTGGGAAAACCCAGGGGTAACGGCCATCAACAAGATGTCACCGCGGGCCACCAGCTATTCATATGGTGACCAGGAATCTGCCCTGAGTGTTGACAGAACCGCCAGTGACCGGGTTATCAGCCTGAACGGCACATGGAAATTCAACTATGCTTCCACACCATCCGAGGCTCCAAAGGAGTTCTGGAAAATGGATGTGAGCGGCTGGGACGACATTGAAGTACCTTCCAACTGGGAGATTAAGGGATATGGAACCCCCATTTATACCAACACGATATATCCTTTTTCCCCGGTTGATCCACCCCGGATTCCGCATGATGTCAATTCAGTTGGTTCCTATAAAAAGACCTTTCAGCTGCCTGAGCACTGGCAGGATATGGATATCATTATTCATTTCGGAGGGGTGAGCTCTGCCTTCTACCTCTGGGTAAACGGGGAAATGGTTGGCTACAGCCAGGGCAGCCGCCTGCCGGCAGAGTTTGATATAAGCGGGTTTGTGGTACCCGGACAAAATGAAGTGGCTCTGAAGGTCTACCGCTGGTGTGACGGCTCTTATCTGGAGGACCAGGATCACTGGCGCCTTAGCGGGATACACCGTGACGTGCTGCTTATGGCAGAACCCAGGGTAAGGATCAATGATTTCTTCGCCCAGACACGCCTCGACAGTGATTATCGTGGTGCCACCCTGGCTATCAGGCCGATGGTGGTGCACGACAAGAGGGAGGATATCGATAATTATTATATCGAAGCACAGCTCTTTGACAGCAATGACAGGCCTGTATTCAGCGACCCCCTGCAGGCCAAACTGTCCAGGCTGCTCAGAGAAGGATACCCCATCAGGGATAATGTGAAGTTCGCCCTGCTTGAAGGAAGAGTGGAAAATCCTGAAAAATGGTCAGCAGAATATCCCAATCTGTATACCCTGGTATTGTCCCTATTCGATCCCTCAGGCAAGGTGATCGAGGCAAGAAGCACCAGGCTTGGATTCCGGAGTGTGGAAACAAATGAGAAGGGCCAACTGCTTATCAATGGCACAGCGGTGAAACTATACGGGGTAAACAGGCATGATCATTCCCCTACCGGAGGCAAGACTGTAACAGGAGATGAAATGCTTCAGGATGTACTCATTCTGAAGAGGCATAATTTCAATGCGGTGCGAAGCTCACATTATCCGAATAATCCACTATGGTATGAACTCTGCAACCAGTACGGCCTGTATGTCATCGACGAATCTAACATAGAAACACACCAGATCGGAGGAAAACTGTCCAACGACGGTGACTGGAGTTATCCCATGCTGGAACGTACCATTCGCATGGTTGAACGGGATAAGAACCATCCCTGTATCATATTCTGGTCTCTGGGCAATGAATCAGGGACAGGCCCGGCCCATGCAGCCATGGCCGGCTGGATCCACCATTACGACATCACCCGCCTGGTGCATTATGAAGGAGCCCAGGGAGACCACAGGCATCCCGATTATCTTGATCGCGGATCAGAAAACTACTTTCAGCTGCTACACCCCAAGGGAGGCGCCAATCCCCAGGATCCCTGGTACGTCGATATGGTAAGCAGGATGTATCCCTCACCCCGCAGCCTTGAACTTCTTGCTGAACATGAACTATCCGGAAGGCCGGTTATGATGTGTGAGTATGCCCATGCCATGGGTAATTCACTTGGAAATTTCCAGGAATACTGGGATGTTATCCGGTCTTACGACCGCCTGATAGGAGGATTTATCTGGGATTTTATCGACCAGGGCCTGTATAAAACAGACAAGGATGGTGAGACCTACTTCGCCTACGGAGGTGATTTCGGGGACAATGCAGGCGATGCGAATTTCTGTATCAACGGGATCATCTCGGCCGATCGCCGGTGTAAACCTGCGATCTTAGAAGCAAAAAGGGTCATGCAGCCGGTTGGATTCATCATGAAAGATCCGGTTAAATTAGAGATACAAATCACCAACAGGCATCATTTCAAGGATCTTAATGAATTTGAACTATTATGGGAAATTACAGAAGATGGAAGTACAATCAGCAAGGGCAGGCTGGATCCCCTCTCCCTGGCGGCCGGACAATCTGCCACCCTGCTCATCCCTGCCGGAAAAATTGAAAAGATAAGTGCAGGGGCGGAATTGTTCCTGAATATACGGGTGGTGTTAAAGCAGGAGCTATCATGGGCGGCTGCAGCACATGTGGTGGCGGAGACACAGTTCCCGCTTCCGGCAGAACCGGGCAGGGCAGTGATCGAAGCATCAGCAGGGAAGCTTGACCTGCTCGAAGAAGGGGAAATTCTGAGTGTAAAAGGAGATGCATTCAGCATTATGATTGACATACAATCAGGAGACATTACTGAATACAGCTATCGTGATGAGATCCTGCTTTCGGGGAATCTGCATCCTAATTTCTGGAGGCCCCAGACCGATAACGACTGGCGTGGATGGAAGACCCAAACCAAACTACGCTACTGGAAAGATTATGATCCCGGGGATACTCCTGCTGAGGTCACTCCTGAGAAGCTTGATGATGGTTCGGTTCTGATAAGAGTTGAACGTATGTTACCTCAGGACAGGGCCAGACTATCTACCTCCTATCAAATATTCCCCAATTCCTGGATAAGGGTACAACATGAATTTAATCCTCTTGATGAATTGCCCGTTCTGCCCCGGTTCGGATTGCAGGGAAAAATACCGGAAGCTTTCCATAATATCAGCTACCTGGGTAAGGGGCCCCATGAAAATTATATCGACCGGCAGGTAAGTACCGATGTGGGATTATACACATCTACGGTGGAGGAATTCGGGGAACCCTATGTATACCCCCAGGAAAACGCTAACCGTACCGGGGTAAGGTGGATGGCTTTTCTTGACAGCCGGCAGAAAGGACTGCTTATTACTGCAGACAGCCTGCTGAGCATGAGTGCCTGGCCAAATTCCCAGGATATTATAGAAAAGGCCAAACATACCAATGAATTACCCGAAGAAGACCTGATAACTGTTAACATAGACCTGGCACAAATGGGTGTGGGTGGAAATGATACCTGGAGCAATAATTCAACACCCCTTCCGCAGTACCTGATAAAAGCTGAACCCATGAGGTATTCCTTCTGGATCAAACCTTACACCGGTGAAGAGGGTGAAATCAGCAGATTCGGAAGGCTGGTCCTTGAGGGATCAGAATGAGAGGGCGCGGTCAGACAGGCTCGCCTAGGGATCAAGATTGCCATTCACTGCTTCGTCCGCAATGGCATGCAAGCGATGGGACAGGGAGGGCCAGACGTACTGGTAGACATTTCCTGGTATATAGCGGGGAGTGATATCGAATATGGTTCCGAACAGTACAGAGGCTGCCAGGTATGAACCAATAGGATTGGGATGGCTCCCGTAGGGTTCATAGAGGCGGTGCACAAAGATCCCCTGCCGGACTGCTTCTGCGAAAGCTTCCCCACAGGGAGCTACCTCTGCATCAATGGTATCAGCCAGGCGGCGGTAGGTACGGCAGATACCTTCACTGGCAGATGTAATACGCTCATCCAGAACGGTAGTATCTCCAAAAATGACATCCTGGTACATGTACTGATCGATGGTTCTTCTCGGTGTCCCGTATCTGTTGAATGTGACCCGTCTGCCCCAGGTCTGGAACAGGACCACACGAGCATAATACTGCCTGCCCAGCTCATCAAGCAACCCGGCATATTCAAACAGCCTGTCCCTGTTGGCCGGCGTAAGGGTGCCCATACTGTGATCCTGCAGTACAATAATAATGGAGTCGCTGACAGCCCTGGCTTCCATCAGGCTGTCCTCGATCCCTTCCCTGTTTTCCTCCCAGTGCTGTTGCAGGGTATATCCCCCATCTGTGATGCTCATAATCCGTACCTCCGGGATGAACACTGTGTCAGAGCGTGTGGAATCTATAATTGACAAAAGAATATCAGGCATGTCATTGGAATAGGTATAGGAGTTCCCCACAAAAAGAATGGTAATGCCTTTACCCTTGTCTGGTTGAGCCCTGACAACACCAAGCAATAATAGCAAGCTGAATATAAATGTGATCCCTCTCTTCATTGGTCTTGATCGTTACAATGGTATCAGGGATTCAGTACCCTGATCTTTATATCCTTAAACCGTATCAGCGTTTCATCATTTGAATGAAGCTGCAGGGCAATCCTCCCGCTGGTGCCCACCTTTCTGTTATGATGATTCTCATCATCAAGTATGCCTGATGCATCGAAATCAGTGACCATCATATCATTGACAAGTGTTTGAATATGCATGCCTTCTGCAATGATTTCCAGGCTGTTCCAATTATCAGTATCCTGGTCGGCATAGACCAGACGGGTCTTATGAGCCGATTCCGGCACATCTTCATGGCTAATCTCCCAGTTTCCCAGTGAAGGATGTATCCAGCGCCTGTTACCTTCGGTCTCATCATATATCAGTCCTGCCCTCAGGGGATCGGGGGGGTGAATATCGGCCTGGGGACCGTTGAGCCATCCTCCCGTATGAGCAGGATCATTTACATCATAGAGGCTGCGGAACTGTACACCGCTGTTTCCTGTAGCACTCTGAAAGACCTGGAATTTCAGCTTCAGGTGAAAATCAGCATATTCATTATCACTTATCAGCCATACATAGTCATGCTCCGGTAGTCCGGTTGAATTGCACTCAATATATCCATTCACCGATTTCCAGAATACCTTATCCTTATCTGCGGGGAGGCAGTTTACTGCCCATCCCTGCAGGTCCCGGCCATTATACAGCTCTTCCCATCCGGACTGACTGCCCGGGGAACAGGAAAACAACACTGATAGTATGACAGGGGTGATTCGTGAGAGGGTTTTCATTAATTGTGATTATTTCATTACTGTTAAGGCAGTTTTTACACGCCTGTTATAATCATCTATCTGTGCTTCATCCTCAAAGCCAATGATCATCATATTTACAGATCCCAGTCCCAGCACAAAGCGCAGGCTGTTGTCAATTTTCTCACTGTCATCACGATATTCTCCGTCACCGATCAGTTTCATCCCGATTACTCCTTTACCTGAATTATGCAGCTGGTGGATCACTTCCACCACTTCTGCTGGTCTGTCCAGTTTTCATCCACCATACAATGCAACTGCACCAGGTCAAGGTAATCAGTA
This sequence comes from uncultured Bacteroidaceae bacterium, assembly GCA_964540005.1. Classification (GTDB taxonomy): domain Bacteria; phylum Bacteroidota; class Bacteroidia; order Bacteroidales; family SM23-62; genus CAZILN01. The sequence goes on from CAZILN010000235.1 coordinate 20,364, forward strand.
TTCAGCTCCTTCCTGAACCGGTCAACCACCACATCGGCATCCGGCCGTTCCTTTTCAGGAATACCTCCTTCCCTGACCCATATTTTCGAGCTGAGGGTAAGTTCTTCCCGGGGAATGATCTTAAAAGCCTCTGCCATCATAGGATGTGTTCCGTAGGTATCGGCACAGTCAAAAAAACGTATCCCAGCATCGAAAGCATGTTCAATGACAGCAATACTCTTGTCAAAATC
>CAZILN010000236.1:0-1717 GCA_964540005.1 uncultured Bacteroidaceae bacterium
CAGGAGGATGATTCACATAATCATCTATCCACTCGATCAATGGATTGTAGAATATCTTTGAATCCTCGGGATTGGATCTTCCGCGGATCTGCAGCATGCCCATTTCCGAATTGAAATCCACGCTGGGCGTCTTATGCGTACCCTGTATGGATATTGCGTCCATAAAGTAAAATTAATCAATTTATTCATTAAATGTATTTTTTGGTTCATTGATGATTGCTCCATGCACATCCTGTTATAAGAAAAAGTAGTATATTTATTGCAAATCTCATACGACAAAACCAACCTTAAACACAACAAACATGAAAAAAGCTCTCATATCCCTGATTGCAGCAATGCTAATTACAGCCACACTTCAGGCACAAACAAAAATGAATGCTGTAAAAACAGATCTTTTCAGTCCGGTTCTCCGGACCGGTGTGATCAAATATGAAAGGGCCCTGAATGATGCGATGAGTTTCCAGCTGGGTTTCTTTTATACCGGTTACAAACCAGGAGGTTCAACTACCGAATTCAGCGGATTCGGCATCACACCGGAATTCAGGTATTACCTTTCCGATACGCCGGCTCCCGATGGCTTTTACCTGGCACCCAATGTAAGGTACTACAAGTTTACACTCAAGGAAACTTCAACGGATTCAGAAGGGACCCTCAGCAATGTCAGCATTGCACTGAACCTGGGGAAACAATTGGTATTGAAAAATACAATCCTGATCGATATCTGGTTGGGACCCTCCTATAATTTCAGGACGCTTGAAGCAACCGTTGGTGATTTTGATACCGGTGCCGTACCGGATGCCAATGGCTTTGGCGTGCGCTCAGGCCTGTCTATCGGCGTGGTATTCTAGGAGTAGCATTTTCATTCACGCCTCTGAGAAAGGCTTCGGTACATTTCTTAATATCAAGGTGATAGCCGCCTTCCAGCACGGCAAAAATTGTATCAAAGGTACTTGCGAGCCGGCTTCCGCACTGGTAATAAGCGTCCAGCGTATAGTCTAATTCCAGCAGCCGGTCGTCCCTGTAACCATCAAAGCCTGCTGAAACTCCCACAACATCGGGCCTGAACTGCTCAGCCCTTTGTATGGCGGTATCCACTGATTCCAGGAGTTCCCGGTCCCCTGATCCTGCAGGCAAAGGGAAGTTCATGGTATATCCTTTTCCCGGTCCCTCCCCTGTTTCATGTGATTCTCCTGTCCACGGATAGGCGAACTGCTGATGTACGGAGCAAAACAGGACCCTGTCGGAACGATAGAAGATCCACTGGGTACCGTCACCGTGATGGCCGTCGATATCCAGGATAAATACCTTTTTGCCCTCATTTACAAGTTTCTGTGTCGCGATGGCAATGTTGTTAAAAAGACAGAATCCGTCCGCACGTTCCGGTTTGGCATGGTGCCCCGGAGGGCGGATCACGGCAAAATCACCCTGCTCTGCAGCCATCACTGCCAGACCGACCGCAGAACATGCCGCATCATAACTTTCCGGAGTAAGATATACTTCCGCCAGTACCTGGCGATTCATGCAGGCATCACGGACCAGCCCTGTATGTGATTCACTGTGCACCAGGGTAATATATGCTTCCCCATTGCGATCAACCTCTTCCGCCCCGGGTGTGAATTCTTCTATCCTGTAAGGCCCCTCTGCAAAACTATCCGTGTTATGATGCAGGAACTTACTGTTAAAAAGTATTTTCATTGAAGAATTAATTCTATACAAA
>CAZILN010000237.1:0-6116 GCA_964540005.1 uncultured Bacteroidaceae bacterium
ATGCTATTCATGCCTTATGTGATCCCTTTCTATCAATCGAACGGACTGGATATGCATGACATTATGATCCTGCAGGCAGTATATTCGGTTTCCATACTGGTGCTTGAAATACCCTCGGGTTACCTGGCGGATGTCATCGGCCGCAAGAAGACCCTTATACTGGGAACTTTCCTGGGGTTCCTGGGACTTGCCGGATACAGCCTTTCCTATACCTTTTGGGGATTCCTCATAGCCGAGATAGTACTTGGTTTTGGCCAGAGCTTCATATCAGGGGCCGATTCAGCACTGCTGTATGATACCCTGCTTAATATGCAAAAACAGAAGAAGTATATGCGGTATGAAGGGCAGATGGTTTCTATCGGAAATGTTTCCGAGGCTCTGGCGGGACTGGCGGGGGCGGGACTGGCAACCATCAGCCTCAGGATGAACTATTATGTGCAGACAGGCATTGCATTCGCCGCTGTGCCCGTAGCCCTCCTGCTGGTAGAACCTGTGGTGCATCAGCAACTGCGGGTATTGAAATTCAGGACCATCCTGCAGATCGTGCATTATTCACTGGTACAGAACGGGAAGCTCCGGCAGAACATCGTTTTTTCATCCATTATAGGCGCCTGTACCCTGATCATGGCATGGTTTGTTCAGCCCTACTTCCAGGAAGTATCGCTCCCGCTGCCGCTCTTCGGGATCTTCTGGACCATGCTGAACCTCACAGTAGGAATTGCCGCATTCACAGCATACCGCTTTGAAAGAAGGATGGGCCAGAGACTTACCATTATAATGATCGCCGTACTGATACCCACAGGATATCTGCTGGCAGGCAGGTTTCAGAGCCTCTGGGGCATCAGCATTATTTTCATTTTCTACTTCATACGGGGACTGGCTACACCGGTGCTTAAAGACTATATCAACCGCGATACCAGCTCGGAGATAAGAGCCACAGTCCTGTCAGTCAGAAATATGATCATCAGGCTGACATTCATTCTGGTGGGACCGGCCATGGGATATATATCGGATCATAATGGGTTGAGCACCGCACTCTATTCAGGGGGCACAGTATTCCTGTTTTTTGCCCTTATAATGGCCCTTTTCATTACCCTGATACGCAAAGACCCGGTATCAGAACCATTTCAGAAAGGAAGTATCAATTCAGACTGAGAGGACCAGCACAGGTTTACAGGATCAATTCAGATTGACAGGTGCAATTCATCATAGGCGAGATGTACCCGGCCGGGCAGCTCCTTTTCAACCTCTGCATGCAATCCAAGCTGATGACCTATGTGGGTCAGGTAAGCTGATTCCGGCTGTACCCTCTCAATCACGGCCAGGGCCTGTTCCAGGTTAAAATGGGAGATGTGTTCTTTTTTTCGTAAGGCACATATTACAAGGATCTTCAATCCCTCGAGCTTATTCAGTTCATCTTCCGGTATGAGGTTGGTATCTGTAATATAGGCCATGGCGCCAATCCTGAATCCCAGGACAGGCAGGTGGTAATGCAGGGTCCTGACCGGTATGATCCCTACCCCGTTTACATTAAAAGGGGTGGCATCTATGATATGCACATTGACCTGTGGAATCCCGGGGTACCTGCGTTCCGCAAAAATATAGGGGAATTCATTCTGCAGGGCCCGGATAACCCGTTGTTCTGCATAGATATCCACAGGACGGCGTGTCAGGAAATTAAAGGCACGGATATCATCCAGTCCGCCAACATGATCCCTGTGCCCATGGGTGTACAATATGGCATCCAGGCTCCTTCCCCCCCGGGTGAGCATCTGCTGCCGGAAATCCGGACCCGTATCTATTACAATGGTCTTGCCGCCGGTTTCTATCAGGACAGATGACCGGAGCCTTTTATCCCTTGAGTCTTCTGACAGGCAGACATCACACTGGCAGGCGATCACCGGAACGCCCTGAGAAGTACCGGTCCCCAGGAAGCTGAGCTTCATTTCATATTGATATTAAAGAACCTAAAATTATAAATCATTATTAATGAGAAGGGCATTTTTGAAGTATTTTCCTCTGTAAAAGTTAAATTTGTTTTCAATATGAAACCCATCCTGTACCTTATACCTGTCCCCATCAGCGATTCACCTGCCGATGAGGTTATCCCCCGGTCACAGATTGATCTGCTTAACAGGCTGGAACATTTTATTGTAGAAGACATCCGGACCGCCAGGAGACAGCTCAGAAAAATGGGTTTCACCGGGGTGATCGACGATCTTTCGTTCTACCTGCTGAATGAACATACTGCAGACTCAGAATTGCATAAGCTCTTACTGCCACTGGAAAGCGGTCATTCAACCGGCCTGATGTCTGAAGCAGGGCTGCCAGGTGTGGCAGATCCGGGAAGTGAATACATCAGGTTGGTCCATCAATCAGGTTTCAGGGTAAGGCCGCTGGTAGGCCCCTCCTCTATTTTCCTGGCCCTTATGGCTTCCGGATTGAACGGCCAGCAGTTCAGATTCCAAGGTTATTTACCTGTTAAAAAGGATATGCGCATCAGGGAACTGCGAAAACTGGAAAAAAAGTCTGCTGAGACAGGCGAAACCCAGATCTTCATGGAAACCCCTTACAGGAACATGGCAGTATTCGAAGATATTATAAGCCATTGCAAGCCATCCACCCTGCTGTGCATTGCAGCAGATATTACCGATGATATTGAATGGATACGTACAAAGACTATAGCAGAGTGGAAAAACAACAGGCCGGATATTCATAAACATCCGGCCATCTTTGTCTTGTCAGGGAGAGAATAAGGCCAGGGGGTTAAGCACCTATCCCGGCTAATTCAGATCGGTGATCTCAATATCAAAAAGGATTGTCATATAGGGTCCTACCAGGGTATAACCTCGCTGATCCACCAGTCCGGCTGCACCATATGCCTTTGTATACGGTATAAGCAGGGTACCCTTGCTTCCTTTTTGCATTAACAGCAGCCCCTCATTCCAGCCAGGAATTAAATATTCACCCGGATAGCTGAATGTATAATCCTCTTCACCGGAGCGGTCAAATACCCTGCCGTCAAGGTAATAGGCCGTGTAATTAAGACTTACCAGATCTCCCTGGGTGATGTAAGCACCCTCTCCGGCCACTTCCTCAACATAGTAAACAGAGTCTGTTGATGCCAGTTTGTCTATATTATTACTGTCAAGAAATGCCTGTATCAACCCGGTTTCATATGCATCCGGGTCCTGGATCACCCTGATGAGTTCAATATGATAAATCAAGGTAGAATAGGGAGGTATATTGGAACCGGTACTGGAGCCCAGCCCGATATCTGAAGGCACAATCAGGGTAGCTGATCCCCCCTCATTAATCATAGCCAATCCTTCCTGCAGTCCGGGCAGCAAAGATTCCAATCCAAATCTAAGAGGGCCATAGATCACAGACTTATCGTACATTTGTTCAGCCGCTGCTACAGTATCGTATGTTGTTCCGAAAACGGTACCATCTACCAGTTCCCCCGTGTATTCGATCTCAACTAAATCTGTCCCTTCCGGTTTGATCCCATCCCCCTCCTCTGTAGAAATGAAATACAAGCCAGATGCAGTTGGTTCAACCGTGATATTATTCTCAATCAGGTATTCTTCGAGAGCCCTCCGTTCGTTTTCTTTTAATTCTTCATCACTATTATCACTGCAAGCGCTCATCAACAACGCGATAATAAGGACAAGGGACAGGCTAAGTATGTTTTTCACTGGTAAATATTTTAGTTAAAATTTAATCATCTCATTTTATACAAGATTGCAATCTTATTTATCTATTGGATGATGATACATCTCCTGTGGTTGCGTGATATAAATACAAATTTAAAAGGAATTACCCTAATCTGAAACTTCCAGTAACTCTAATTCATAAACAATAACTGATCTGGGTGGAATTTTGTTTTCATCGCCCAACAGGCCATAGGCCATGTGGGGTGGCAGAATGAACCTGGCTTTGTCACCCTGCCTCATTAAAAGCATTCCCTGCACCAGTCCGGATTCCTCCTGGTCCCTGCCAATTCTGACTCTCTTTGGTCCACCTTCCTTTGAACTGTAACAGGGTGTCCCGTCCAGCAAACTGATATCATAATGCATCAGAATATCCTTGCCTATGGCGGTGGCCGGACCGTTTCCCTTCTCATAAATCTGGTAATACAGGCCGGTTTCAGTTATCTCCATATCCCATCCCCTCCTGCTTGCAAAGCTTTCTATCAATTCTTTGTCCTGTTTGACCAGGTAGCGGTTGGCCCTTTCCACCAGTTTCTGCTGCTCACTGAATTCTTCGGGACTCAGTTTTTGCCTTTCATCCTGTTGCCGGCAGGCAGGCAGGAGGCTTCCGGTAAGAAAAAATGAAATTGCTATATATAAGAATGTCCTCATTATGAGCCATTTAAATAAACTGCAATGGACTCCTCGAATAAGCGTATGGTATCATATAATCCGTGATGGGACTCCCCTCCGGCTGCATTGCTATGTCCGCCTCCGTTAAAATATTTCCTTGCAAAATGGTTGATTTCAATGTCCCCTTTTGACCGGAAGGACATCTTTATATGATCATCCCTTTCAATGATCAGTGCAGTCACCTGTATACCGTCAATAGTAAACGGAAGATTAACGAAACCTTCAGTATCACCTGTGACATGATTGAAGCTGTTAAGCTCCTTTATAGTTAAACTTATATGAGCTACTTTTATTTCATCCAGTATGACCATTTTCTCATTCAGGCAGTAACCCATAAGGCGTATGCGGTCAGCGGAATAATTCTCATAAACGCTGCTGTAAATAGCATCCTTGTCTATCCCCGTTTCTAAAAGGCTGCCGACTACCCTGTATGTGTCAGGACGGGAACTGTTAAACTGAAAACACCCGGTATCGGTCATAATGCCTGTGAAAAGGCATGTTGCTATATCCGCATCAAGCACCGCCTCTCCTTCAATTCCACAAATCAGGTAATACATTAACTCTGCTGCAGAGCTAAACTCAGTATATGAAATGATCATATCAGTGAACTGATGCGGCTCAGGGTGATGATCCACCAGTATCTTGTAAGCCCCGGATGCCGTAAAGGCCTCCTGCATTTTATCAAGCCGGTTTAATTCATTGAAATCCATGCATACTACAAGATCCGCATCATTCAATGCCTGGTCCACCTTTTCCTTATGATCCAAATAGACCAGTATATCACCGCTCCCGGGAAGAAAATCAAGAAAATGCGGAAATTCATTGGGAAGGGCCATGGTAATCCGTTTGGCTTTCTTTCTAAGATACCAGTACAATCCCAGCATGGTGCCAAGGGCATCTCCATCAGGATTTACATGGGTCAGCAAAACAATATTTTCTGTCCGGGTAAAATGCCTGTCCAGCTCTTTAATTATGTCATCCGTTATCCTTACCAAAGCTCAGATTATTAAGGGATTCAAGGAACCCGCTAAGATAAGAATATTCGTTAACAGATCATTATAAAAAAAACCTTATATTCGCCCTCTTTAAATAAACCCAATACCATGGCCGGCAATTTAACTTTTACCATGATTAAACCGGGAGCCGTAAGCAAGGATTTTACGGGCCCCATTCTGAAAATGATCAATGAATCAGGTTTCAGGATAATAGCAATGAAGCTTACTAGAATGACTACCCGTCAGGCAGAGGCCTTTTATGCGGTTCACAGGGAAAGGCCATTTTACAGGAGCCTGGTCAGTTATATGTCATCCGGACCAATAGTTGCTGCCATACTGGAAAAGGATAATGCAGTTGCCGATTACCGGACACTGATCGGTGCCACCAATCCATCTGAAGCCGCAGAGGGTACCATAAGAAAACTGTATGCCGAATCAGTTGAGAGCAATGCTGTTCATGGTTCTGACAGCGACGAGAATGCCATTATTGAAAGCAATTTCTTCTTTTCTGAAACCGATCGCATCGGTTTGGTATAAGCTTTCGGGTTTAAAACCGGGTTCATCTGAAGAGTCCGGGTTCACTTAAAGGCAATATCCTTAATAACATCTTCACCGGCCTGTTGGTTGAGCTTACGTATTATCTCGTCCCTGAGCATGAACAGTTCGTTCCTCAGGACCGATGAATTCAGATGGACATAAAGTATCCTGTCGCGGATATACAGCTTGTTAGTGGCCC
>CAZILN010000238.1:0-6205 GCA_964540005.1 uncultured Bacteroidaceae bacterium
TGCGGGAGAATCATACCACCGGATATCAGTACCTGTAGCAGTCAGATCGGGTGTCGTTTCACCGAAACAAACGGTTTCATCCAATATTCCTGGTGCACCTGGCACAGTTTTGATCTCCAGCGACACACATGTGGCAGGCCCTTCACAGGCATTAACAGTCTGTGTGGTATAGTAGGTATAGGTCCCTGTTCCTGTTTCACCTGTTGCAAAGGGCGAACCGGTGGACACCAGGTTGGTCAGTAATGCATCATCATACCAGCTGATGCCGGTGCCTGCAGCTTCCAGGTCCGGTGTGATCTCCCCAAAACATATGGCAGTATCTGAACTCACAGGTGCTAAGGGCAAAGTATGAATGGTCAATGAATCAACTGTTGCCGGACTCTCACAATTATTGACAGTCTGTGTGACATAATACAGGTAGATACTGTCCTGGGTCTGACCTGTGACAAAGGGAGTTCCTGATGCAACCAGGTTTGTCAGTAACTCATCATCATACCAGCTGATGTTAGACCCTGTAGCCGTCAGGTCCGGAGTTGCCTCACCAAAACAAATAGTTTCATCAGAAGATACAGGAGCAGCCGGTATTTCATGAATGGTAAGGATAACCTCATTTGCATCACTTTCACAATAGTTTTCTGTCTGGGTAACATAATAATCATAAGTTCCTGAAGCAGTCTCACCGGTAGCGAAAGGAGATCCGGCAAAAGTTGAATCAAGTAATGCAGCATCATTGTACCATACCAGGTCTGTACCGGTTGCTGTCAGATCCAGGGTTGCTTCACCATAACATATAGTCACATCAGCGGCCGTTGGTTCCCCCGGGGTTTCCTTAATGGTAAGCGTTACTGTATCAGCCTGGCTTTCACTTTCATTAATGGTTTGGGTAATATAATAAGTATATGTTCCTGCAGCAGTCTCGCCAGTTGTAAAAGTATTTCCTGTATGTACGGGGTTTGTCAGCTCCCCGTCACTGTACCAGGTAATGTTCGAACCAGTTGCAACCAAGTCAGGAATACTCCTGGTCGTACAGGCTGAATCATTTTCTGCAACCGGGGGCAGGCAGAATTCGTCTGCTCCGATATCGGGATTTGTTGCATCTCTTATTTCACTATCAATATCATCCGTTACTTCGGAAACCGGTGTGCCGGCATTATTCAGGAGGGAATTAGGGAAGTGCGGATCATCAGTTGAAGCAAACGACGGATCAACTGGCAGGGAACTGGCATCCAGTCCTGATGCAGATTGCCAGTCAGAAAGTGCAGGCTGATCTGTTGAATTCCAGAATCCAAGGACAGATCCTGTGGTATACAGATTATTATAGTCGCTTGTTATACCTGTAGTTTCCTCACTATAAATGGCATACCCCCCGGATTGATTGTCCAGAATATTATTTATTAAAGTAATATTTGAGCTGCTTGTCCGAAGGTAGAAAGTCCTGGAAATCACCAGCTGACCCGCAGTTATTACAGAATTATTATAGAGCTTCAGATTGATTGTGTTTCTTAAATAAATCCCATAACTGTAACCGCCAGAGAGTTCTGAATTTATGTTGATGTAGTTATTTACTATTAATCCTTCATTATTTGAATTACCATCACAACCAAGCAGGTATATTCCATATCCCTGCGTCGCATCAGGAGCATAAATTAAGTTCTTCTCTATTAACATGGTACTATCACAATAGTAGCACCTGATACCATAATAAGTTGCTCCCGAAGTACTTGATATTCTATTCTCCTGAATAATAAGAGATTCCTGATTGTACAAACGTATCGCATTGTCGGATTGATCCATAAATTCATTATTGGATATTTCAGTACCTGTAGTCCGAACCGAAGAATTTCCGACAAGGTCAATGGCAAATGTGCCATACTTCAGGAGATTTTGCTTAAAGACATTGCTATCTCCGATATAATCCAATGAGCCCTGAAACAATTCTCCATCGACAATACTGCCATATTGTGACCCAATTATTTGGTTATTATGAAACTGGATATTTGAAGCATAGCCTATCATCTGAAGGACTGTGGCATAATCTGTCCCTCCGGATGAGATGGTTATATTCTTAAAAGAAATATAGTCGGCTCCATCCAGCTTGACAGTATAGTTATCTCCACTCCCGGACGGGGAATAAGTGAGGGTTACCAGTGAGCTATCACCTGCGGCAGATTGAAACGTGATATCATTTGTTTTCGAGCAATTGATAATATCTGGTATGGTAATCTGCTCGCTATAGGTTCCATTAGCTACATCAAAAACTACTGCTCCCCTGACTCCACCGTTAATTAAAGCCTGAACAGCTTCTGTGAAAAATGTATAATCTGCTGAAGGTCCAATAGTATATGTTCCACCCAGTGCAGGATAGATAAATTCATCAGCTCCCATACATGGACTGGTACCATCACGTGCCTCGTCATCAATGTCAGCAGTAACTTCAGTTAAGGGAGTTCCAGCCTGCAGTGATACATTCGCAGCATGCAGATCAGAATCAGAAAAAAAGACAGGGTCAATCGTAATGGAATTATCTGCCTGAGATGTAGCAGTTTTCCAGGCATTAAGATCCGTGATATCGGCAGACCAGTAGGCCAGATTCATTCCTGTTGTAAAAAGATTATTATAATCAGTTGTAACAGAGGATGTTACTGCGCTATATACTGAATAGCCTCCAGCAGAGTTTACGAAAATGTTGTTTTTCAGAGTAATTTCCGAGGAACCGGAAGCAATATCGATGGACTTACTGGTGGATAAAGTTCCTGTAACATTGAGCGAGTTATAATACACCTTCTGATATGTGGAATTAGAACATCTTATTCCGGTGCTTGTATTGCCAAATGTATTTATATGAACAAAATTGTTTGCTATTATCTGTTCATTGCCAGAACTTCCATCGCAACTGGTGAAATAAAGACCATACGCACCATAATTATTTGTTCTGTCAACCTTATTATTCCGGACGATCATCTGGTTGTCACAATACCTGCAATATATACCGTAATAAGGGGTAGCAGTGGAGCTGCTCTTCATAGTATTTTCCTGTATAAGCGGAGCATCCTGATATTCCAATTTTATCCCTTCGTAGTATTGTTCGTTGAATTGATTACCGGTAATCTCAGTACCAGTGTTACTACCTTTAAAACAAATTCCCATCGAACCTCCTGTGAACTGATTCTCAATAAAAAAATTATTATGTTCTGTGGTTCCGTATGCAGAATATATTAATGCCAGGTCTTCAGAGTTTGATGTTGTTGATACTCCAATAATCCTGGTGTTAATAAACCTGTTATAGGTGGAATTGTTGGTGAATTCAACAGCTCTTGAATAATCTGTCCCGGTGGCAGCAATTGTCATGTTTTTGAAAGTAATGTGATCGGCTCCGTTGAACTTGATAGTGTAATTATCTGAACTGCTGCTCGCAGAATACGTCAGAACAACATCTGAACTGGTACCGCTCAATGACTGAAAAACGATTGTGTCTGTAGATGATGTTCCATCAATATCCGGAATAGTGATCTGCTCAGGAAAAGTATCAGTTACAACATTAAAGGTAACAGTACCTCCGATACCGTAAGTTGTCAGCGAGTCAATTGCATCTGCAAATGTTTCATAATCTGAGGGCACTACACCTAAGGTCCGGGTACCGGATATCTGTGAAAAAGCATTAATACCTGTAAATACTGTGATAATCAGTATTATGCTCCATTTGTATCTCATAATTTGTACAACTATTAAGTTACGATATCCTCTAATTGTCTGTCAGTACCTGGTTTGTTAATTATCCGGGATTAAACCCTGTGAATAATCAACAGCCGGATTTGCCATGTATTTATGGTTCGGGGTAAGCAGGCGCATGATAATGTTTATCAGAGATCTGTTTTTGAACTTTGAATAGCTATTGTCATAAACCATGCTACCCATGACCCTGATATCCAGATCGACATTCTCATCTATCATATCCAACGGGACAATATAACTTCCATCAAGATTGTCTACAACCATGCCTGCCTGGCCTTCTGAAAGAGTTACTCCTATCTGGTCACTAAACCCGGGTCCGAGCAAATTTCCGTATTTGTCTTTTGGTCTGATATAGATCCGTGCGGGCAGATCCTTTTTAATATTCCCATTAAGGTGGAACAGCCTCGAACGAAAACGTCTCGAATCCCCATAATTGATCTGCATTGATCTTGAACCGCTTCTTGAATAAGTCCCGATATCCTCGTCGTTACCTTCAATATCAAATTCAATACGGTATATTCCAGGCTTTTTAGTATCCGTGAACTGGTAAGAATAGTTACCTTCCCCCTTATTCTCCAGGGTAATGTTATTCTGTTCTGGAATAATTGCCTTGTATATTTTCGGATCCTTCATCAATAAATGGTACTTTTTATCAGCAAAGGTGGGCATATCAAGAAGTACTGAATCAGATTTGCATCGCTCGAGAATGAAGCTTATCTCCTCATCGAGTTTAGACCTCCAGGTCCTTTTATGTGTTATCACTGAAGTCCTGGCCATGATCTTTCCGATCTTCTCAGCAGGTTTATTGATTGTTGCATTTACTGAAGCATCAGTAATGGGAGTGCCGTTAGCATTTAGTGTTACTGCAATTTCTAAGGGAATCCCAACCACTCTTTCTCTTAATCCGAAATTAAGATTATAATCCAGTGCAGAATTATCTACGATAGCACTCGCCTGATATGACACACCTGGATTACCACTGATATTCATTTTCCAGTCACCCTTTGCATATATGGTTTTATCACCTACCTGGACTGGCAGGTCGAGCGAGAAAATACGATAACTGGGGCCATCAGAAACCTGACCGATATCTGTCAGTGGAATGCCATCTTTTTCAACTTCGAATCTGAAATTTGGCTGATCTGCTCTATCACCTGACATAGTAAGAAGAATATGATTGGCGTTCTTATCAACAGTAAATATTTCTTCCTGGTTAGCGCGTGTTATTGATTTATACCTGAAGTCAATCAGTTGCGGACTGCACCCATGCAATAGTTCAACAAGGGTCTCCTGCATATACTGGCTGAAAACATCTACATTGTCTTCAGCTAACAGATACGGTTCCCCTTCAGTCAATGATGCCAGTTGTCCTAATGTTATTGCATATCCATCATGCACGTTTATACCAATTACGAAAATCTTAATATTCAGATCTGTATTTATGTAAATTTCTTCACCAGTCGGATCAATATTAGAGTCCCCATATGGAGGATATGCAATGGTTTTATTTTGTATTGTCCACTGCCCATCATCCTGCTTGTATACCATTGGATTATAGTTTTGTTCTCCATCAGTAATAATAACGATATACTGGGCATTATTACCAGTATAACTTTGTAAGGTTTTAATCGCTTTATGTAATCCCCCTCCCATTGAAGTATAGCCATCATCTACCTTATTATTGACATGTAAAACCAGGTTAGCAATTTCTGTTTCATTCACCATTTCTACCAATGCGGCATCACTGAAATCAACCTCACTTTCAAAGTAAATAACACCCACACGGTCACAATTCATGAAGTGGCCCTGGATGACGAGCGGATCGAGTAACCAGGTAATGGCCTCCTGCAATTTTTCAAGTTTCGATTCTCCAGTTGAAGTACCTGCACTTCCGCTCATGCTTCCCGATATATCAAGCACGAGCATCAGATCAATGGAGCAATCCTTAACCGATAAAGATTTTGTAGAAACTGCATCAGGACAAGAACCATTTCCGGCAGCTCTTAATGTCAGTATAACAGTATTACCGTTATCAGCTGGGACTGCTGTATAAGTAGGAGTTAATGTGGTAGCATTTGTCATACCTCCATAACCGTTTTCAGTCCACTCCAATCCGCCATGATCGCTTGCGGATGCATCTCCTACAGTATAGGAGCTGTTTACACAGATATTTGCATTAGTGCCTGCATCGGCAAATGGAGCAGGTGTAACGTCAATTGAACCAGCTGCGGTGATGGAGCCACAACCACCGGTCAAGGTAACAGTGTAGTTAAAGAGACCCGATTCAGTTGGGGTACCACTGATAGTAGCAACATCCGCGGCCCATCCGCCACTGACTCCTGCAGGCAGGCCGGTAAAATTGGCTCCCGTGGCTCCGGTGGTAGCATAAGTTATATCCGCGATAACCGCATTTATACACGGGGTCTGATTATCAGTACCTGCAGCTGAACTTAATGAGATAGTATTGTCAGGG
>CAZILN010000239.1:0-10358 GCA_964540005.1 uncultured Bacteroidaceae bacterium
TGGTCACCCCTTATTGCTGATTTTGATCATGATGGATTCAGGGATTTCCTCATCTCCAATGGATTTCCCAAGGACATCACTGACCATGATTTCGGCGACTTTATGTCGACAAGAAGGAACTACATTCCAGATGAGATGTCTTTGCGCAGGATCCCGTCTGTAAAACTGCATAATTACGCCTATAAAAATGAACTGGAAACTCCCGGGGGAATTCCCACTTTCGCCAATGTTTCAGAAGAGTGGGGTGTAAAGGAACCTTCGTATTCTTCAGGAGCTGTATATGCTGATCTGGATAACGACGGGGACCTGGACTATATCATCAATAACATTGATGACAGTGCTTTTGTGTACAGGAACACATTGATGGAAATGGAGAGTGAAAATACCAACTGGCTGAAAGTCAGTTTCATTGGGAGTGAAGATAATATAAATGGCCTGGGAGCCATTGTGGAGATCTATTATAAGGCTTGCCGGCAAATGTGGGAAAACACTCCATATCGCGGGTATCATTCTTCCGTCCAGACGGGTGTTCACTTCGGGCTTGGAGGGGTGGTGTTGCTTGACAGTGTCAGGATCGAATGGCCGGGAGGGAAACAGCAGGTGCTGTTCAAGGTTCCTGTAAACCAGGACCTGCAAGTCAGATATGAAGATGCTGCACCTGCCAATATCAAAAGACCAATTAAGGGTTTCCTGATTTTCGATGAGATAAGTGAAGGACTGGGGATTGACTATACCCATCCTGAGGAGGATTATATAGACTATAACGTACAAAGATTACTGACACACAAACTCTCCCAATTTGGTCCTGGAATTGCTGTTTCAGACATTAACAATGATGGACTGGAAGATTTCTACATAGGGGGATCACATTTCAACAAGGGGAGGTTCTTTGTTCAACAGCCTGACGGAACTTTTACAGAGCAGGATCTGTTGCCGGGGGAAGAGGGGGAAAGCAAAATAGGGGAAGAGCTTGGCGTTCTGTTCTTTGATGCGGACAACGATCATGATGATGACCTCTATCTGGTTAGTGGTGGCTATGAATTTAATATAAGCGACAGCTCATACCAGGACAGGCTGTTCCTGAACAAGAACGGGATGTTTGTCCTTGACAGGGATGCCCTGCCGGATTTTCTTTCCAGCGGATCGTGCGTAAAGGCCTCAGATTTTGACCGGGATGGTGATCTCGATCTTTTTGTCGGAGGACGTGTACTTCCCCACTATTATCCTTTACCGGTAAACAGCTACTTGCTGATCAATGACGGTTCCGGGAAGTTTTCCATTGGCAATAAGACATGTGCACCGGGACTGGATGAAATAGGGCTTATCAGTGATGCCTTATGGACCGATTATGATAACGATGGCTGGATCGACCTCCTGCTGGCCGGTGAGTGGATGCCCCTGACCATCCTGGAAAATGAGTCGGGAAGGTTCAGTAAGCGTCTGGAAATTGGAGGCGATAAGGCAATCGGCTGGTGGAACAGCCTGGCCTCAGGGGATTTTGACCTGGACGGGGATATGGATTATGTAGCGGGCAACCTGGGTAGCAATTCATTGCTCAGGACCAGCCTAAAGTATCCGGTCAGCCTCTATGCCGGTGACTACGATAACAATAATACGCTCGACCTGATCCCGACAAACTACTACCTGAACGATGATGGAGTATTGACTGAATACCCTTTCTTCGGGCGAAAGGATATGGAAAGGCAGGTAAGCCAGTTTAAGAAGATCTTTGAAGCGCATAAGGAATTTGGTGAGGCCACCATAGAAGAGGTCATGGCCAGGCTGCCCGATGTCACAAAGCTTGTTTTAAGAGCAAACTACCAGCTGACAAGCTATATTGAAAACCAGGGCAATGGAGAGTTTACCATGAATCCATTACCGGCAGAAGCCCAGCTGGCACCGGTCTACGCCATCCTCACCGGCGATTTCACTGATGATCAGAGGCCCGATATTCTACTTACCGGGAACGATTACGGGAATGAGGTAGGCAACGGACGTTATGATGCGCTGAACGGATTGCTGCTGGCCGGCGATGGAAAGGGAAATTTCGAACCGGTTGCCATGCAGCAAAGCGGGATCCTTATTCCGGGAGACGGGAAGAGCCTGGTCAGGATGCAGGCTGCTGACAGTTCTCTTATTGCTGTAGCTGGACAAAACCAGGGGAAACTGAAAGTATTTAGAAGCAATTACAACTATCACTCACTAGCCCTGGGACCCTATGATCATGCAGTCATTGTCCATCTCCCGGATAACCGGTCCTATCGTGAGGAGATCCACTATGGCAACAGCTATTTATCCCAATCATCCAGGCGACTCTGGCTTCCTCATTCTGTGAAGAAGATAGATATTATTGATTATCTTGGTGTTAAGAGAGAAGTGAGTATCAGGGAATAGAACGGAGTGAAGAAATAATTTGGACTTTTACGACCGGGTTCTTTGAATAATATATTACCTTTGAGGAAATTAACAGCGATCAAAAAATTTCTGAGGCAATGCCAGAATTGCCGTAAAATGGATAGAATGAAATTGTTACAGGCTCGGACTACTCAGGTGTTTACACGCTCGTTAATCCCAATGAAGTGATTTCGATGAGTGTGCTCAAAAGATCCGATGCCAGTATCTATGGTACACGGGGAGCCAATGGAGTGATCGTGATCAGAATCATATAAGCAAGGACACCTGAAATAGTGATTGAATCTTTTATGCTCCGATATTCCCTGCCGTGCTTTCATTCAGGGTATTGTATAACCCTTTTCTTAAATAATAATATAATTCGCTGTTTATTTGACAGTTAGGTTTAATCTATAATTCATTCAAACACGCTGCATGATGAAAAAGTACAATCTTTTCCCGGCTTTTCTAATCACTTAGGGGTTAGTTCCCCGCCGCTTGCGGCGAAAACTGTATCTTTAATGTATGAGCGAAAGCGAGTACATTCATAAGTCGCATAATGTTTCAGTGCTGCTGTATCATTTTGTGTGTCCTGCAAAATATCGTAGAGTGGTATTCAGCAAAAAAGTTGATGAAAGTTTGAAAAATATTTGTCTTGAAATATCGAAAAGACACGACATTTTCTTTTTGGAGATAGGAGTTGACAAAGACCATGTTCATTTCTTGATACAAAGTGTACCAACAAAGAGCCCGACCAACATCATAACGACAGTGAAGAGTTTGACAGCGAGAGAGATATTCAAGAAGCATCCAGAGGTGAAGGAGCAACTCTGGGGCGGGGAGTTTTGGACGGATGGATACTTTGTGAACACCGTGAGCAAGTTTGGGGATGAATCGAGCATATCGCAGTATGTTCGAGATCAGGGATTGGAGAAGGAGTACACAGTTTTGCATAAGGAAAACCAATTATCTTTGTTTTAAGATACCCCGCTGCTTGCGGCGGGGAGGTTCATTTCTTTTCTGTTTCATGATTATTGCCTGTTCTCCTGAAAAAAAGGGAACAACAGATATGCCAATTTACCTGAACACTGCCTATTCCTTTGAGGAGAGGGCGGCCGACCTTGTATCGAGAATGACCCTGGAGGAAAAACAAAGCCAGCTCGGCAACGTGATGCCGGCCATTCCACGACTGGGTGTGAATGCCTACAATGTTTGGGGAGAAGCCCTGCATGGGGTTGTTGGAATGTTTATTAACAGTACCGACCCGACTACTTCATTCCCCAACAGTGTGGCGATAGGGGCTTCCTGGGATCCCGACCTGATGGAGCGTGAGGCATCAGTGATCTCCGATGAGGCAAGGGGACTGAATTCCGAGTTGATTTCCAATCTTACATTCTGGTCGCCCGTGGTGGAACCGGTAAGAGATCCCCGCTGGGGAAGAACGGGTGAGACTTTCGGGGAAGACCCGTTCCTGATCTCGCAGATCGGAGGGGGCTTCGTCCGGGGCATGATGGGTTACGATGAAGACTACATCAAAGCAGTTCCCTGTGGCAAACATTATTTTGCCAACAACAGTGAGTTCAACCGTCATACCGGCAGTTCGGACATGGATCAGAGAGATGCCAGGGAGTATTATCTTGCTCCCTATAAGAATCTTATTGAGGACGACAACCTGCCTGCAATAATGTCCTGTTACAATGCGGTGAACGGAGTGCCCGTTTCCTCCAATAAATACTGGATTGATTCGATAGCGCGTAAAACCTATGGTTTATACGGATATGTGACAGGCGATTGCGGAGCCATCGATGATATCGCTAACGGTCATTTCTTTGCAAAGGACCACCCTGAAGCCACCGCCATGGGATTGAAAGCCGGTGTGGACACCGATTGTGGCGATGTATACCAGGCAAATGCACTGAATGCTATAAAGGAGGGATTAATTCAGGTATCAGATATGGACCTGGCCCTGGTAAATATATTCACAGTACGCATGAGGATAGGGGAATTTGATCCAAAGGAAAAGGTTCCCTATGCAGATATTACGCCGGATGTTGTCAACTCACCCGAGCATAACTCCCTTGCCGTTGAGGTGGCCACAAAAACACCCGTCTTGCTGAAAAACGATCCGGTCCCCGGTACCACCCGCAAGGCACTGCCCCTTATGGCAGAAGAGCTAAGCAGCATTGCCGTCTTCGGCCCGCTGGCAGACAAGGTTGTACTGGGACCTTACTCCGGGATCGCGGATGAATCCTATTCAATCACACTCGTGGATGGCATAAGGAATTGGATGTCCGAAAAAGGGCTTGATGCAGAGCTTAGCTACAATTCCGGCGCATATACAATCAGCAGAAGCGATCTATATTATTTCGCTGATTTTGAAATCGTAACGACCAGCGGATCCGTTACAAAATATGATGCAACCAAGTTTGATGAATCAGCAAGGGGCGTCCTGGTCAGTTCCTATCGTCAGAGAACCCTCAGGGGAATTAAGGATGGAGATTGGACATCATACAACAATATAAACATCGGCAACATAGCGCGCATCAACCTGAATCTAAGGGTAACCGGCCTGGGAGGAGTGATTGAAGCAAGGGTGGGTTCCCCCACAGGCAGTCTGCTGGCCTCATTCGATATCGAGGCTCACCAGGACACAAGCAGCATGGGTTTCGGCCGTTTCGGCAGTACCCGGAACCTGTCCTCCAGGGTTAACAGGGTGGGATCGACGGGGGATCAATCCCTGGTCTTTGTGTACCGGGCGTCAGAGCTAACTCCCATCGACCAGGAAACGGTCTCTCTGGCTTCCTCATCGGATGTGGCCATCGTATATGTAGGTACGGATGACAGAACTGCCAGCGAGGAGGCCGACAGGTACACCCTTCTGTTACCGGGCAACCAGTATGAGCTGATCAAAGCGGTTTCCAGTGTGAATTCGAACACCATCGTTGTGATACAGAGCCTCGGAATGGTGGAGGTGGATCCGTTCAAGGACCTCCCGAATGTGGCAGGGATCGTCTGGACCGGCTACAACGGCCAGGCCCAGGGTACCGCACTGGCCAGCATCCTTTTCGGTGATGTCAACCCGGGAGGAAAGCTGAATGTCACCTGGTACAGGTCCCTGGACGATCTGCCTGAACTAACAGACTATGAACTCAGGGGCGGAAGCAACAAGAACGGGCGAACCTACTGGTACTTTGACAAGGAGGTGTCTTATGAATTCGGCTACGGGCTTTCATATACGACTTTCGGGTACAGCAATTTCAGAATAAGCAAACCAGCCATCACCCCAAATGATCAAATCACCATCAGTGTAGACATACAGAACACAGGGGATCGTGATGGCGATGAGGTTGTCCAGGTCTACGTGAAAACGCCGGAAAGTCAGGCTTCCCTGCAGCGACCCATAAAAAGACTGAAGGGATTCCAGCGAATTAACGTTCCGGCTGGCAAAACTGAAACGGTTGAGATTGATATTGATTGCTCCGACCTATGGTTCTGGGATACCGATTCGAAACGGATGACCTTCGACCCTGGACAGTATGTGTTTGAAATAGGTGCATCATCCAAAGACATAAGGGGTGAGGTTTCGGCCACCATGAGCGGAGCATTGAATGCCGTTGTCAAGACGGTAGTTGCTGAGTGCGGAAAGGTGGTCCTGAAGCCGGGGGAAAATGTCCGGACGAAGGTAACGGCTGCCATGACGGATGACAGTTTCTATGATATAGACGATGCCAGGGTAGCGTATAAAAGCAGTGATCCATCAGTGGCCAGTGTGGATGAATCGGGTATGGTAACGGCAAGAAGGGCAGGTGTCGCATCCATTACAGCCACGGTAAGCATTGATGGGAAAAGGCTCTCAGACAGTTATCCCTTGAAGGTAGTTCCGGATCTTACCCTGAAGGACCTGGCACTGGATGGGGAGGCTATTTCAGCATTCAGTCATGATATTCATGCATACAGCATCCTGTTTGCTGAAGATTCACCGGAAGTGCCACAGGTTACGGCCACCCCGTCCGGTAATGCTGTCATCGATATAGTTCAGGCTGAAAGGGTACCGGGGACCGCCGTGATCACGGTCACCGACAACCTGACCGGAGAAGAGGGTATCTATGTAATAAACTATGGTATTGAATCTGCCAGCGATGAGTTTGAGAGCAGTGTGCTGGGAGATCAGTGGAGCCTGGTACGGGAGAATGAGGATAATTTGCATCTTTCGGAAGGCAGCCTTGTGGTTGCTTTGCAGCGTGGGGGTCTCCGGGGGACCAGGAACGATGCTCAGAACATTCTGCTCCAGGACGCCAATAGTGACTGGTCCATAACAACCAGTTTGCATCTGCCGGATAGACCCCTCACCCAGATGCTGCAAAGCGGTCTTGTCGCATACCAGGACGATGACAACTATGTGAAACTCATTTACAAAAGTATGGCAAACATGCAGTTTGGACCTGCCGGGTTCTCCATGGGATACGATGCATCCGTTCAGCTGGCCTATGAGATTGAAGGGGCGGAATATACAATCGCCAGGGTCGATATCGGCGATATGCTGACCGAAGACAGGGAGATAGAACTGAAACTGGAAAAGAAGGGGAGCAGCTATGCAGGATCCTGTTCCATTGGAGGGAACGATCTCGAACTAAAGGCATCTGCCCATACTGTGCTCGCCGATATCAAGGCAGGATTGCTGACCTGTGAAGGAGAGAATCCCAGGAGTTACCTGCCATTTCCGGTTGGTATGGGGCTGGGAGCGGACCCTGAAGGAGTAGAAATCAAGTATGACTATTTCCGTATTTCCAATTCCGGCGTAAAGTAGCAGATTAGAACCGGTACCGGATTAAGGGAGAATGTCACGCCCGGGCATATCACGACTCCGGCAGCAGTAAGATCAATCTTCCGGAAGGACAGAAGTCCTGCTGGCCCTGCCCAGTGAATTGAAGGTGCATGCAGTGACCACCCCGTTCACCCGGACCGGAGCTACGTACTCTTTTGAATCCATGGTCGGTGCACTTCCGTCGGTGGTGTACCGGATGGCCAGTCCCGGGAATTGTGAATTTGCATACAGAACCCCGTCCACTTTTTTGAGACCCGGGGGAGGCAAACGGTAGTTATAACCGCCAAACAAATAATCCATCCTGGGCATCTCCCTCTGGCCCAGGATGTTGGCGAATACATTCCAATCCTCCTGTAAGGTTGCATTATACAGTTCACTATCTTTCGTCGTCGACCAGCGGGGCTGCCTGCTCCATGCCCGTTCGGCCAGTCCCAGTAACTTCGGAAGGTAGAAATATTCCAGCATCTTCGGACCTTTAATGGGCTCACTCCACAAATCCCCCTGTATACCCAGAATGTTGTCCCTTGCACCAGGATTCAATCTCACCATATCCTGAAAGTCAACCCCGGGATCGTAGGGCCTGCCCATAGTGTTGGTATGCAATGATTTAAATACATCAAAGGGAACATATTCAAACGCTTTTCGCGTATCCACAAAGCCACCCCAGTAATCTCCCGGTTCTCTGGGATCCTTGTTGTACGCCAGTTCGAAATAATAGTTCGTAACACTGCACAGCACAACCGGATAACCGGCATTCGCTATTTTATTACCAATGTCCTGGTTGCCCGGGGTAAAATTGTCCCAGATGTAAACCTGGTATCCATTGCTTTCATGAGGTGGTTTAACCGCCAGACCCCCGGTTTCATCCCTGTCCAGTACAATCTCTTCCCAGCCGGACAGGATCAGGTCCCTTTCCTTCAGGATCTTACTGGTTCTTTCCAGGAAATAACCCATCAAACCGGAGGCACCACCATTTATTCCATGCTCATCCGTGAAACCGGAACAGATGGGGGATTCTTCCCAGGCACCCTTCGGTACTTCATCCCCTCCGATATGTATGGTCGTCAGCGGCACATCCGCCTCATGATACATTGCCTGCACCTCATCAACGATGGTCTCGATAAACCGATAAGTTGCCTCCCGGCAAACACAGATCACATTGTCGTTATAATTCTGAGCGGAACGGTATTCGGAACGGTCCTCCGGATCGGATAGAAGAAACTCTTCTGCCTTCTCTGCAGCTCCCTCCTTCATGAAATGCCTGTATCTTGCGTTCATGGCCATGATCGCGGCCCGCGCATGCCCCGGGAAATCAAATTCAGGGATTACTTGAACATGACGGGTATGGGCATATTCCAGGATCCGGATAAAATCTTCACGGGTATAGAAACCGCTGCCGTAGCCACTGGTACTATCCGGCTCAGGACCAGACCCATAGGAAGGGCGCAGGCAGGCATGATCATCCAGTGTGTGCCCGCGGAAAGCGCCAATATCGGTAAGCTCCGGAAGACTTGGGATCTGCAGACGCCAGCCTTCATCATCGGTCAGATGCAGATGAAGTGTGTTCAGTTTATAGAATGACATCGCATCGATCAGTTTAAACACTGCCTCCTTCTTATTGAAGTTCCTTGAAACATCCAGGTGCATCCCCCTGTAGGGGAACCGTGGTGCATCCTCGATGGTACAGACAGGTATGGATATGTGTTCAGATACCTTCCTGTAATGTCGCAGGGGGACCATAGCCAGCAGACTCTGAACTGCGTAGAAAACACCGGCTGCATCCCCTCCCAGGATCTTGATACCGCTTTTTTCGGTGATCTCCAGACAATATGATTCCGGAGCAGCACCCTGCCCGGCCAAGCCCAGGTAAATAATGTCCTTCCCGGCATTATCATCCTCAAAGCTGGGAACTGACACGTCCAGAAACTCCTCCAGCCGGTTTGCCAGCCGGATGGCCTCCGGTTCCAATCTTTTTTCAAAATGGATCTCAGTGGATCTGCCAATGGCCGAAAACGATTCGGTATGGGATGCAGATGAGGGAGACGGTATAACCAATGGCAGTAACGATCCGTCCAGTCTGGAGAGGTCCTCATTCTGCTCATATTGCCATTCCGGGGTTGGATCAGGGACCTGATCATGGATAAACCGAATTCGCTGCTCAGGCCGGGTAAAAGGTCTGATAACAAAATTCGTGAGCGGATACCTGGATCGTTCGACTCCATTTTCATTGTAGAACACCATATAGAGGCCAGCCGGTGCCCGGTCCTCTTTGATGAGCCAGCCCCCGTGATCGGCCCGGATGCTGATCTCCTCCCCGGGTGAAAGCCGGAACCCCTCCCCTGGTGAGAGCCGGATAAAATCGCCGCCGAGGTTTTCTATGCTGACACTTCCTGTTACTGACTCCGGGATCACATCACCTGCACTCTGGTTGTAAAAGATGGCCCACCCGTGATCATCCAGGACCTGAGAACTTCTGTTCTTTATTAGAAAGAGGGTCCGGCACCGGGGTACATCGGTCACCTGGTTGCTTACCAACTCCCATTCTATGAGCAGGTTGTCCGCAAACAGGCTATCCTGTTTTGCCGGAGGAGCCGGTTGTTGACAAGAGGAAAGCAACAGGATGGCAACACCGGAAATAAGTGTGGAAAGATGACTGTTCATAAGATAAATAATATTTCTGAGTATCTGATTTGTACATAAAATTAAACATTTTTTCCGGATAGGCCAATACGACACCCGCTACAGGCCATACATCGCTCCCGCAGTATAATAATGTACATTAATTGCGTATTTCCTCTGAACATCATATATTTAGCACAAAGGATACAACATGGATAATAGAGTATTGGCCATTGCATCCCATCCTGATGATGCCGAGTTTCTGTGTGCAGGTACCCTTGCCCTGCTTCATAGGAAAAGCTGGGAGATCCACATTGCCACCTTGACAGCGGGTGACTGTGGTTCCAAGGAACTTGACAGGAACCGGATCAGTGAGATCCGGAAGAAAGAGGCGTCGGATTCGGCAAAAATATTGGGTGGAGAGTATGAATGCCTCGGTTCTGAAGATCTGTTCATTTTTTATGACAGACCTACTCTGATGAGGGTGATTGCCCATGTTCGAAAGGTACAGCCACAACTGGTA
>CAZILN010000240.1:0-3112 GCA_964540005.1 uncultured Bacteroidaceae bacterium
ACTCGGGCCGCTGGTTCTTGGGGTCCCATTGACCGAATTCATCCCTGTGCGAAAAGAACCGTTCTTTGGCCCTGGATTTTTCCTCGTCCCTTCGTCCACCGCCAAGTGCACAATCAAATTTGTGTTTCTCGATGGAATCAAGCAGTGTCACCGTCTGTAATACATTCCTGCTGGCATTTACGCCGGTTTCTTCAACTGCTTTTCCATCATCGATAGATTCCTGAACATATCCCACCAGGCAGGTAGCTCCTGTTTTTTCCATCAGCCGGTCCCTGAATTCCAGTGTTTCCGGAAAATTGTGACCTGTATCAATATGAAGCAGGGGGAAGGGAACCTTCGCCGGCCAGAAGGCCTTCCGGGCCAGGTAAAACATGACAATGGAATCCTTTCCACCCGAAAAGAGCAGAACCGGCTTCTCAAACTGAGCTGCTACTTCACGTATAAGATAAATGGATTCAGCCTCCAATTCTTTCAAATGGTTCAGGTTATAATCATTCATTTAAGATGAATTTTGTAAGTCCGGTCCCTTATTTCCGGTCAACCGGTATAAAATGATCTGCAAAGGTAATAAATCTTCAGTATTAAATAAGTTTCCGTTGAATTGCCAATTGGATGATATCAGTATGATCAAAGGCCAGGTCCGGGAGGTTTTTGAGGCTGAACCATTTGACCTCGCTGGCATCTGAAGATGCCTTGAGGGTTCCGCTGTCATTATCCGGCTTCCCGATAAATACAGTGGATATTGTCCGGTGTCTGGGATCACGCCCGACTGCATCAAAGGTATGAAACTGTTCAAGGGAGGGAATGCTTAAACCGGTTTCTTCCCGGAGTTCGCGGACAGCTGCTTCATACAGTGTTTCATCCATTTCTATGAATCCTCCCGGTAATGCCCACCTTCCCTGATAGGGCTCATTTTTTCTCTGTATGAGCAGTATCTCTTTTGAACTGTTTTTTTGCCTGTGTACCAGGCAATCGACAGTAATTGCAGCTCTTGGATAATGATAGGTGTAAGGCATAATAATCAATAATCCCTGTCTTCAAGGTCTTTTTTCTTTTTCCCCTGTAAGCGTTTGAATACAAGGAATATAATAGCGATAACCAGTAGCAGTATGATCAGTTTGGCGAAGTCACCGAAAATGTACATACACAGGTTTTATGGTTAAATTATAATAATTATTCCGATATAAGATCTTTGATCAGGCTCAATCTGTGTGAATACTTACCCATTTCAGCATTATATATACCCTTATGATCCAGGCGGTCCATCCTTACCTTACCGGAAGCATGCAGGATTAGCCCCTGGGGAGCAACAAACCCAACATGCACTATTTTACCCTCTTCATTATGAAAAAAAGCAAGATCCCCTGTACGGGAATTATCCGGTGATTGAACAGCTGATCCCTGTCCGGATTGCTCCGGGGAGTCCCTTGGTATATTTATTCCATGTATCCGAAGGACGGTTTGTACAAACCCGGAGCAGTCGGTCCCGAATGAGGATTTGCCTCCCCATAAATAGGGTGTATTTATCAGGCGGCCTGCTGTTTCAATGACGGATGACCGGATATTTTTATCAATTATCCCTGAATATGTTGCATCATGGGATAGGGTATAAATCACATCATTTATTCTGAACTGCCTGCTACCTTCATTAAAGAAAGGCAACCTGCTGCCTGCAGAAAGATACAGAGAGTCCGCAGAAGAACTTAAGAATGCTGATTGAAAGGGTGCAGTGCAAAAAACTTCTGGCCGGACAAACAGATCATTAAAATCTTTTTGACTTATTGGAGTATGTGATCCCCTGCTTATCCATCCCTGGTAGGCATCCCACCCTGACCTCACCAGCAGCCAGTCGCTCTGCTCATCTATAATGGTGTAACTTTCACCGAAAATGATCTCATTGCTCATCTCGGACTGATGTGCCGGCTTAGTCCTGACAGGTATTTTTGCTATACTGGAAATACCATAAATCATCCCTTATGAATCCTTATTTTACCCTAAAAATAACTAAAAATTGGAGTTTAGCATCCCTGCAGGGCTAAAGCTTTGACCGGTCTCAGCCTCAGCCTTTTTTTTATATTGAATTCTTCTTTATACTTTTACCGCCTGAAAACAAGTCACAGGAGAATGAGAAAATTCATTCAGTTCTTAACTGATAATTCAGGCCGGATAAAAATTATTTCCCTTTTCCTTATCACCACAGTGATACTTATAATTTTATTCCCAAGGGTTGGAAGGTTCCGATATGAGTTTCAGAAGGGCAGGCCATGGATGCACGAGGATTACATAGTCCCCTTTGATTTTCCCTTGTATAAGAACGACAATGTGTTGCAGCAGGAAAGGGATAGTATACTGAACGATTTCAGGCCTTACTTCAACAGGGATATCATGATCAAAGAGGATCAGATGAATAAGTTCTCTGTTATGTTTGAGAATGACTGGGAGAGCTTTATAAGCAATAACCAGAACCTTGCTGCTTCGGGATTTGACCAGCTTATCCGGGATAAACTGCTGATCAAGGAATATTTTGCTTCCCTGCTGAATTTTGTATACCAGAGAGGCATTGTGAATAAGAGTGAGATCCCTGAAATAAGCGGGGATATGGATCTTAACATTGTGATACTGCTTGAGCACATTGCCGAAGAAAGACAGTATTCCGAGGTATTCAGTCAGAAAACTGCCTATGAGTACCTGGTCGATCAGCTCGGAATTATGACTGACAGCCTGCCTTATAGTAAATATGAAGGATTCATAAGAAATCTGAATCTGAATGAGTTGCTCTCAGTCAACCTTATTTATGATCAGGAAACCAGCGATAAGGTCAAAGAGGAGATGCTGAATACTCTCTCCCTGACCCAGGGCATGGTACAGTCAGGTGAACGTGTTATCTCCCGGGGGGAGCTGGTCACAGCCGAGAAATTCAGGATACTGGAATCCTTACGAAAAGAGTATGAGAAACAACTGGGATTTTCTGACAGGTTCAACATTATTTCGGTGGGAAAGATTATACTTATAATTATTTCCATGGTAGTCCTGTACTTTTTTCTTTATAATTTCAGACCGGATATACTGAATAAACTGTCAAAACTCTCCTTCATCCTCTTATTGATACTCA
>CAZILN010000241.1:0-25389 GCA_964540005.1 uncultured Bacteroidaceae bacterium
CATATATTCGTATTGACGATACCTGCACTATGCTAACGCAGAAACATCCAGGTGAAACTGAACTTCCTGATGATATTCCGGCACTGAAAAACTACTACCCTGAGCCCATCGCTGAAGAAAATATTGAAATGACCATCGCTACGCCCTCTTTGGAGATAGCTTATAAACTGGATGAAGTAAAAGTTATCAGAAGATTGATTTCGCCCCTCCTTTCCGGTGGAGAGCAGACACTAATGCCACTCGGTGTTGAGGAATTCGTGGTGGAAAACACAAGCAATGAGGTACAGGAAATCTTACTCGTAGTGCCCAGGCCATCACTGGTGAATCTTCAGGAAAAAGAACTTAAACCCACTGATCAGGACAGTGTTTTTGTATGTTCTGCGGCGGTCAGCGGACAGAAGCATGAAGAGTTCCGGTTGCAAGATATTCGGGGCGTAATTATGGGAAGTTCGGAAACTCAAAACAGAATGGCTATTGCAGTCGCCGACGTTCCCGGCGTAGCAGTGGATACTCAACCCTATTTCTGTCTCAATAAATACTCGGGTGATCTTCTTTTAAGCGAAGATGGCAGCTTTTATGAAAAACGGGGACCGGTTCTTCGTAGCGATTATGGAGCGGCTGTTAGTCTGACTTTTACTTTGAAACCGAATGAATCCAAGACTGTTCCGGTAGCTGTGGTTCTTGACTTTCCAGTACAGGATTATATTGACGGAACAACCTTCGAGCGAAAATACGTCAAAAACTTTGCTAACCCAGAAACACGTACTTTGGATCTGGTAAAGATTGCTCTTGAAAGTTACAAGCAATGGTGGGATCGTACAGTAACCATCCAGGAACGGATCTTTAAGTTGATTTCATCCGGTTCATCCTATCAGAATGATCGCGAAGGCGCATTTCGTCTCACAAGGCTGATGCTGAATGAACTTCATTTCCCGCTCTCCAACGCCTGTGTCTGGGTCGATGATGAAAACGGTGAGCGAGCCCGTTTCCTGGAATGTTTTGATTACTCTTATATCGATCCTTCCGATGTGGACTGGTATTCAATGGTGCTGTTGATGCTTTTTCCAAAAGTGGAAAAAGATCTCTGCCAGGCCTTTATAGATTCCATCCAGGCTGTGGATCCTACTCCGCGTTGGTACCATTATCACGCTTCCTTTGTTGAAGCCCGCATGCATTTTGAAGAAAATCCTGAAGAATACAAGGATGCCTCTCTTACACAGATCCGTGATGATTTTAAAACCAGGGGGAGTGTAGCCCACGATGTCGGAATGATGCCAAAAGGCCATCCGCTGCGAAACGTAAGTGATTATGCCTGGTACAATAATAATTACTGGGTTGATCTATATCCCAAGCTGATGATGCGTGTATTGCGCAATGTAAAATTTACCGGTG
Source organism: uncultured Bacteroidaceae bacterium (assembly GCA_964540005.1). Lineage (GTDB taxonomy): Bacteria > Bacteroidota > Bacteroidia > Bacteroidales > SM23-62 > CAZILN01. Next base: position 1,393 of record CAZILN010000241.1, read on the forward strand.
ATATGGAATTTCTTAAGTCGAATTGGGAAACACTCAAGTTCGGCCTGGAATCTCTCATGAAACTCGATTTTGATGACGATGGAATTCCTGAAGGCCATCCGGAGGATGTAAAGAACACCTTTGACAATCTGGTTCTGTTCGGAGCAGATGCTTATGATGCAACCCAGTTCCTGGGTGGTTGCCAGGCCTTGATCAAAATGGCGCAAATGCTCGATGAAAAGGAAGATGAGGAACATATACAGACAGTGTATGACAAAGCCTGGAGCAGTTTTGAGAAATTATGGCGGGAAGATGAGAATAAAAAGGGCGAGAAACTCGAATATTACGTTACTTGCTTTGACCCTGAATCCGGAAATACAAATACGGATGTCTGGACCAATCAGCTTGACGCTTTGTGGTACTTAACAGCCATTGGAGAAGCTCCCTCAATTCCGGAAGACCGTGTAAAAAAGATCCTCAAAACCGTTTATAACACAAATCGTGCATTCATGGGCTGGGCTATGTGTAAAACCAAGGATGGTGAAACTGTTGAATCGGAACAGGGACAGGATGTTTATACCACTTCCAATTATGTCTTCGCCCAGTTATTAGACTATTATGGTATGGTTGAAGAAAGTAAAGAGGTCTACAAGCATATGGATCGTGTGATTTTCGAGTACGCAAATACTCTGACAACTCCAGACAACCTTCGGGCAGAGCTGGAACTGGAAGCCGGTGAAACAGAAGCCGGTCCACATTACATTGTTGCAGCATATCCCAGGCCGGGGGCAGTCTGGACCCATCTGGTGATGAATCACATCAAGGATTTACAGGCAAAAAATAAGACCAAGACTATTGAGCCGGAAGATTTGATGCCTTTCTATCCCTGGTTGATGAGCGGCCCGGATGATGATGAATAGACCTGCATGAAGGATAAGGGAACGTACACTTTAAAATAATCAATCAAATAAGGAACCAATTAATATGACCATCAATATGGGCAAAAAATATGACATTACATTTGTAGGGCACATGTGCTATGACGAGATTATTCCATTTGGAGGAGAAGCTCGTGTCGCTCCCGGAAGTGCCGTTTTATGCGGAGCCATGGTTGCCGCGAGAGTAGGCAAGAAGGTTGCCGCCCTTGTGAAGATGGCCAGGAAAGACGAGGCCATCCTCCAGCCGATGAAAGATATCGGCATCGATACCTATCTCATTCCGAGCGAAGAGACTTCGTTCAACAGAGTGGTACACGAGTCCGAAAACGTCGATGAACGTACAATGACGCTTATCAAATCGGCCGGGTTGATATCCATCGATGATGTTCCGGATCTGGACTCGAGGTGTGTCCACCTGGCTGGGATATCGGATACCGAATTCGACATGGCGCTCATGAAGGGTTTGAAGTCCAGAAACTATCAGAGCCTGTCGGTCGACATGCAGAGTTTCGTCCGTCATGTCAATCCGGTAACGCTCAACCACGAGTTCATTGACGTCACCGATAAAAAAGAGATCGCAGCTATGATGGATAAGCTGAAACTTGACGTGGTGGAAGCCCGCCTTCTGACCGGTACCGAAGATCTTGAGAAAGCTGCAATAATCATCGAATCATGGGGTTGTCCAGAAATTCAGATTACACATTCACAGGGCGTACTGGCGAGAGTCAGAGGGAAGACATATTATGAGAAATTCTCCAACAATAATATATCCGGCAGAACCGGCCGGGGTGATACAACATTTGCTGCATACCTCTCACACAGACTGGATCACCAAGCTGCAGATTCATTGAAGTTTGCAGCTGCCCTGGTATCAATCAAAATGGAAACACCCGGTCCGTTTAATGGCACATTGGAAGAAGTTTATAAACGATTGGAAGAAAAACACTCATGAAACAATCAGATAAAAACAACCAGCCTTTTTTAAAAGATGTATTTCAAAATGATTTTTATATTGGCGCAGCGCTTAATGTTGAGCAAATCTGTGGCAGGGAACCCGAAGCTATGGACCTTGTTGCCAGACATTTCAACAGCATCACTCCAGAAAACATAATGAAGTGGGAAGAAATTCATCCGGAACCGGAACGATACAATTTCGAAGCGTCTGACCAGTTTGTAGCCTTCGGTGAAAAGCATAATATGCATATCATAGCTCATGCTTTGGTCTGGTTTCATCAGACGCCGGATTGGGTGTTTCAGGATGAATCTGGAAATGCACTGAGCCGGGAGGCACTTCTTGAGCGGATGAAAAATCACATTTTCACTGTGATGGGCCGGTACCGGGGTCGCATCCATGGCTGGGACGTTGTAAACGAAGCTATCATGAAGGATGGTTCTTTCAGGCAATGCAGATGGTTGGAAATTATCGGGGAAAACTATGTACAAAAGGCGTTTGAATTTGCACGCGAGGCTGATCCGGATGCTGAACTCTATTACAATGAGTACGATTATGAATTCGGTCCAAAAACCGAAGGCGTCATCCAACTTATCCGGAATCTTCAGTCCAAAGGTATTAAATTAGACGGTGTCGGCATTCAGGGGCACTGGTTTCTGGATTATCCGAAGATAGATTTGCTTGATAGTTATATTAAGGAACTAAGAAAACTGGGGGTAAAATTGATGATCACCGAACTGGACGTGGGTGTACTCCCTTTTTATCCAATGGATTCTACTGTCGTTTCCATTTCTTCTTTCGACGCAGAAATGCAGGATAAGTACAATCCCTTTCCGGATGGACTTCCGGATGCTGTTGAAAAAGATCTGGCAAATCGCTATGCGGAATTATTCTTATATTTTAAGAAAAATCAGGATCTGTTTGGGCGGATTACTTTCTGGGCAGTCCATGATGGTCAATCCTGGCGCAATTACTGGCCTATATCCGGCCGGTCTGATTATCCTATGTTGTTCGACCGGAACTGCCAGTCAAAGCCTGCGTTCGATGCCGTTGTCCAGACAGTGCAAGGGAATTAAGAAGCAATATTAGTATCAGCTTCTCTTCTTTCACTGAGTTCTTTCTCTATCTGCACCTCTGTTTTCTTGTCTATAGCATAAAAGAAAAGACAGCCTATTCCAACCATAAATGTAATGGTAGGGAAGACACTTACCAGCCATTTGATCCCGTTGATCACTTCAGGAGTCTGAACCAGGGCGCTTTCATCATAGCCATATCCTGCCAGGATACCTGCAACCAGCGATCCTCCTATACTCAGGCCGGCCTTTAGTCCGAAAATCATAGCAGAAAATATGATGGCAGTAGCACGGCGGTTATTTTTCCATTCTGAATAGTCTGCGACATCCGCAATCATTGCCCATAAAAGCGGGATGGTCAATCCGTAAAAGAATCCGTGAAGAATCTGCGTGATAAATACTATAGTTATGGATTCCGGTGCATAGAAGACAAATACCAGCAAACAAATAGTTGAAAGGAACAGGCCTGCTCCGAATACATCCCTTTTACCAAACTTATCAGCCAGTTTTTTTGAGAACATGATACCGACTATCATGAATATAATACCCCCTGCATTGAACAGGCTGAAACCAGATGTAGCGGCATCTTCAGGCCATTGGAATCCATGCAGGCCGAGATTTGTAAGCAGGTTGTTCAATCCATCAATGAATCCATTGAATCCAATATTATTCAAAAAATTGGCAAGGTGCGCTTCACTCAAATAGTGCTCAAAGTAATAAACGTATGTTCCACCCTTAAGGGAAAGAGTAATAAACACAAAAACTGTAAGGATCAGCATGGCTATCCACGGCCTGTTCCTGAAAAGGTCTTTAAGGTCTTCCCTGACACTTGATTTTTGTTCAGGTTTGGGAATGATGCGTTCTCTAGTAGTAAGAAAAGTAATAATAAAGAAGACCACTCCAGTCGCTGCAAATATACCCATTGTATTTTCGAATCCCTTTGTTTTATCCCCATCTCCAAGGATAAGAACAAGAGGCAGCAACAACACCTGCACTGTGAATTGTGCAATCATCACTGCTACAAAACGGTAGGAAGAAATGCTGTTTCGTTCGGCAATATTTCCTGTCAGAACTCCGCTTAGTGCAGCATAAGGCAGGTTATTCGCAGAATATACCAGTACAAGGATAATGTATGTTATCAGTGCATATGCTATTTTCCCTTTTTCTCCGAAATCAGGTGAACTGAATGCCAGGATAGCCATGACACCAAATGGCACTGCTGTCCACAGGATCCAGGGCCGGAACTTACCCCAGCGCGAGTTGGTTCGATCCGCGATGGCTCCCATAACAGGATTAAAAAATGCTCCAATCATTCCGCCGGTGAAAATGATTGCAGAAGCTGCAGCAGGCGGTATTTTGTATACATCCGTGTAAAAGAATGCAAGGAAGGTCATCAGCGTCTGGAAAATGAGATTGGCAGAAAGGTCTCCCAGACTGTATCCTATTTTTTCCCGCACAGAGAGTTTAACGTTCGTATCTGTCATCTGTTTTATCTGTTAAAATTGAGTTAATAAACTTACATAAAATATTAATTACATCCAGACTCCATAAAAAAAATCCAGGCATGAGTCTAGCGAACCTTAATGACACGATAATTAAATTAAAAGTACCTGTCTGTTTATCAACTTCTTGATGTTATTCTTTTTTGGAAACTTTAGAAGCAGGATAAACAAGCTCCGGGTACTGCTTGTAAAAGGCTGCCAGTCCCGGAGCACAATCAGTCAGGGTTCCATTCCGGTCTACCCCGTTTGATGTCCATACCATCAGGCCTTTCCATCCATTCTGATAGGTTTTAATATACGCCTCGCTGATGGGAACAATCAATACGTTTCTCCCCGTAGTATCCTGTGTATATATACCCCTTGCGGGATTTTCCCCGATCATGCACGGGCGGTCATTCATCCCATAATAATCAGGCGACATGTCTGCAGTATAATCACCGAAATAACGAACTGTCCATCCATAGTAATGTGGAGAATAGAAATCAAGAAATGCCTTAGGTGAGGCATATTGAGCCTGCAGGTTTTCATCGCTCCAGAAATTACCTTTACAATTTGAACAGTTGCTGTTCCACTTGACTGCGGCACTCCCCAGGGTGACAAGGACACTGCTGTTTTCATGTACCGCGCCAGCAACACGCGCAGCAAAATACTGCAGCCTTTCCCAGGGTATGTATCCGCACTCCTCGTTTGTATGCATCCATTCAATTTCGTTACATATATCGATGCACCACAGGTATGGATTTTCTTTATAACGGTTAATGAAGGGGATCACATAATGTTTGATATAGCTGTCTGTCCTGTCATCATCTGCCATCAGCTTTCGCCACCTCTCGTACTTGATGTATCTGTTTTTAGTATGATCGAATGAGATCAGCGTAGCCATAATGTGGATACCATTCCGTTCAGCCAGTGCAAACATATCATCCAGATCCTCCCAGTGGGCCTGGGTAGCCCCGCTGACCATACCCGATTCATCTATTTCGATCCCAACATCGCCATTACAAGTGATCCATATACGGCTGGCATTACCCCCTGCCTCTCTGATTTTCTGAAATTCCTTATTCCAGAAGTCAGTATTATATTCGCCTCCAAAATCATTCCACTTATCCCAGGGCGTATTTACACCATTGATAAAAATTTCCTTCTCTCCCTGCAAGAACTTATTGCCTTCGACTGAGATCCTCTGTGCATTTGAATTGCCGGTATTTAGCAGGAAAATACCAGTGCTTATGCATACGAATAACAAATTGATCTTTTGCGAGTTACAGCGTAGTATTCTTTCTTTCAATTTAAAAAGGTTTGATTTTTAATATTAATTTTCTGTCTGATAGCATTGTGGTTTGAGAAAGTGCACAGGGGCACAGCCTACAAAATTAAATGCCTGTAAGTTATTTTCTTTAAATTTATCAAGTGATCATCATATTCATATTAAACATAAAGTTATCTGATAAAATAAGAGCAAAGCAATGAAACTAAAAAATTTTAAACCCATTTTCATTTTATTGTGCCTGGTAATTACCAGTATCCAATGTAATCAACATCCGGCATTCCCGGTCAAGGTAAGTGAAAACGGAAGGTATATTGTAGATCAGAATGATCATCCCGTTTTCTGGTTAGGCACCACCCAGTGGCAGATTTTCCGGGAATATAATCTCGATGAAGCCAGGACGACCATTGAGAATGTTAAAAGCAAAGGATTTGTATTTATCCAGGCCATGCTGATGGGTGTAGGAGATGGGACACAGGCCAATACCCATGGAGAAAAACCCTGGATAAATGATGATCCCCTCACGCCTAATGAAGCATACTTTTTACATGTGGATTCAGTAATACAGATAGCCCGCAAAAATGACGTGATTTTTTCAATCACTATGTATCACCAGCGATACCGGAACTGTATTACCCTGGAAAATGCCCGGGCCTGGGCAAATTGGCTATCTTCCCGGTACAAGGATGTTCCAAATATTGTATGGTCTATGACACCTGAAGCCAGAGAAGAGTTTATACCTATTCTAAGGGAACTTGCAGCAGGACTTCAGGAGGGTGATGGCGGATCGCATATTATAACATTCAAACCGGATCCGGCTCCCTTTTCATCGAGCTTCATACACCGGGAAGACTGGCTGGATTTTAATTCCATGCAGACATGGAATTCAACGAACTTAATCTATCCAATGGTTACTCATGATTATTCCCTTGAGCCGGTCAAACCGGTACTCATGGCTGAAGGAGCCTATGAACAGGGATCTGAATACGGATTTGATGTGACTCCCCTCTGGGTACGCAGGCAGGCCTATTACTCCTACCTTGCTGGAGCTCATCATACTTACGGACATAATGATAGCTGGCGCGTATTATCAAGCTGGAAGGAAGCCCTGGATGCACCCGGTGCATTTCAGATGGGTATCCTGAAAGAAATATTCCTGGATCTCAAGGAATGGTGGTTTCTTATACCGGATCAATCAATACTTACCAGTGGTGGTAACATTGCCGGGGACCTGCTGAACCTGGCTGCCCGTCATAAAGATGGTAAATGGCTCATCGTTTATCTTGCCTCAAAAGATACCTGTTCTGTCGATCTCGGTAAGATTACAGGCAGTAATACAGTGAATGCATTCTGGATTGACCCTCGAACCGGGAATTCTAATACAGCCGGCAGCTTTCAAAAGGATGAAGAAGTATCCTTTATTACACCGGTTGAGTTTGAAGATGCAATACTGCTATTGAAACCTACAAACTAACGATCCTCCCTCACCTAAAGGAAAGGTGGACTATGGTCTCCAAGCTATTTTATTGCTTCCTGCGGAGGAGTGCCGCTTAATATTGTCAAAAAGTATATCGAAAATCAGTAGATTTATCCTTATTTATATACACTCCCTGAAGAGAAGTGGTTTTACGGACAAGTTGGAGAAAAGAGCTGCAAAAGCTGCAAAACGCTTAGAAAAAAAAGCCTGAGTAAAATCACTTAAGCAGCCCTCAGACAGATTTTAAGTCCTCCTGGAATAGCTGGGATGATCCCGCACCGCAACTGATGATGGATTTCATCGCATTTTCCACACTTGCCTTTGTTCGCAGCACTTTATCCTTGCTGACATGATAAATAAGTCCCGAAGTGGGATTGGGTCCCGTAGGAACAAATATTGTCAGGTAATCACCATGATCATCAGTAACGAATCCGGTCATCAGAGCACCCGAATTATAAATGTCCACCAGTACGACCTCTGAAAAAAAGCTGCGGTTCTTTCCGAAGAACTGCATTACGGTTTCCCGGATAATCTTATAACCTGGTATTTTCATAAGGTACTTTTGTTCCAGCTCCTTCTTGAAAAACCGGCCTGTACGGGTACGTATGATCATTCCTATGAAAAAAAAGCCTACCAGGATCGCAAGGATAAAGATAACATAACTGGCCAGCATCAACCAGTTTGAGTCTATATTGAGCAGTTTGGCAAACCATTCCACGATGGGACCCAGGTATTTCTGAACAAGGTTTATCAGCCATCGGACAACAAGAATAACCAGTCCGAGAGGCAGCATGGCGACAATTCCGCCAAGCAGGGTTGCATTAATGTATCTTTTCATTTTTAAATGATTTGGATAGTAATATTAACAGTGTATAAAAATACAATAAGTCTGTGCTACCAGAAAGCAAATATTGGAGTTATCTTTTTATCAAAGAGATGACTATCCTTCCGGGGCAAAAATGGTGAAGGGATCTTCTGTTCTTCTACTCCAGGAATCAGGTTAGTGAAACAAACGAAAAAAATGATCGGGAAAATCAGACTTTATAAAAATCTGATTGAGAGCTATTAATTATTCATGGAGGTGAACAGGCTATAAGAATAGCCTAGCTAACAGGTTTTATTTCTATGTTATCCAGTTCATTTTCCAGAGACAATATATCGCTCACAATTTCACTGAAAGTAACAGACCCGGAAAACAGGTCCTTATAATACCGTATCCCTTCCTTAAGATTATTACGATAGCTGAGGAAATATTTTCCCTGTTTCTCATCCACTGGAACCTTGGCCTCATCAAGTTTGATTTTCAGGAAGTCTATATACATTTTCAGCTCTTTCACAAACATATTCATACGGTTTTCTCCTGTGAGGATATTATTTTTCCCGTAAATATGGCCAGCCATCTCCTTTAAGGATACAACTTTTGAGAAACTGGCGATGTTCGGGCCCGGACATATCGAGACACCCTCCCCTTCGATTTTCGTATCAAGGTGGTTTACCAGTAGTGAAGAAGTCCCCAGTCCGACACATATGCATGACTTTTCCACGATCCGGTCATATTCCTTCTGATATTCTTCCTTGCTCAGGTCCTTATCCTTGAGCTCCGATATCTTCTGTTTCTGGTATTTCCGCGAGGCTGTGCAATCTCCCTTTTCACTCATTTCCTTGTTGAATGAAACATATCTCTTTGGACACACGCTGCCTGGCCGGCCCATATTTATCCGTTCCAGTTTTTCAAGGTCTTTTGTATTGCCCTTCAAGCTGTTAAAGGGGACACCCATTGGGGAAATATTACTCAGATAAAGATCATCTTCCTTTGCCCCGCTTAACAGGTCCATAGTATTATCGTCCACATTGGTTGCTTCCGGTACCAGCAAGAAGGGTGATCCCCAACCTACGGAATCCAACTGGTAATAATCCAGAAGAAACTGGTGTTCTTCAGGTGTACCAACTCCTCCCTGTGCCGTAATTCTGACTTTCATCGGTGATTCAGGATAAGAACTGTTTTTGTTCCTGAGAGCATCGGTATACATTTCATGGGTTGTCTGAATAAGTTCTTCACGGTCATTCCTGAACTGTTCCAGAATTGGGCCCATCAGATAACCTTCCGTTGCAAAAGCATGCCCCCCGCAGTTCAATCCTGATTCAATCCTGTATTCAGAGACCCACAGTCCCTTTTTTGCCAGGAATTTACCCTGGATCATAGCAGACCTGTAATCACTAACCTTCAGAATGATCTTCTTTTTTAATTCCCCGTTTTCATCCGGGTAAAAATCTTCAAAACTCTCTAAATAGCTGTATAACCTGGGATTCATTCCTGCTGACAGAATAATTGATGAATGCAGTTTGCTGTTGGCAAATCCCCTCAGTGCAGCATGCGCATCATTGTATTCGACCGGAAGTTTTTCATTCTTCTTATAGTTATCCTTATCCAGCTTGGTCATAATATTGACATCAATGCTGCCAATAGATAAGTTTTTCTGTATCCAGTTGGATAATTCGCTTTTAAGGTTATCTGTATTGACAAACTGGTTGAATTTCTGTTTTAAAGTGGACAGATCAGGCAGCATATCCATATACTTTTCTATCTCATCTCCTTTTTCAACCAGAGAAGCAACAACAGCATTGAATTTTTCCGTTACGATATTCTCGACCATGTCCAGATAAGCAGTAATCCTTTTGGCCCTGTGGTCCTCCAAAATGTTGGATATAGCCTGAAAGGGGATATCAAGTTTCTTGCTGTAGAACTCTCTTAACTTCTCCATGAGCATATCATCCACCAGGGATATGGCAGAAGATATCCCGTACTGGGCCACCTTTACCGGTGTATCAATTGTATAGCCAATCCCCATTACCGGGATATGAAAGCTATGTGTATTATTTATTTCCATTATCGAACTATATATTATTTTCTCTCAGTGATCCCACACATACATATTGAAACCCTCACCTTTTGATGAGGAACCTATAAATTTTCATGGTATGTACAACGATGAAAGTATTAGGTGTAAAAGAAAATACTGAGATTAATAGAAATCATAGGTGAGCAAGTCAGGGGAAGGGAATGCGCTGCTAAAAGATCTATTATTGAGTGCAAAGTTAAGTAAAAAATATAATCATAACTAATTATATAATCCATATTAGCTTAGAATTGAATACATTTATTAGATATTCATACTGAGGGACATTGACACGAAATGAGGAAGGGATGATGCAGGGTCCAAATACTGGGATGGCAAAGGTTTCAGATAAAGGTTCGATACTGGGAGTTGATATAGGTTCCGTCTCGCTATCAATTGTTGAAGTGGATCCTGGCGGTAAGATCATCTCCTCATTATATTCCTTTCACTACGGCAGGATTCCGGGGACGCTGTCCAGAATGCTGGAAGCTTATGATTTATCCGGAATTCTTGGCATTGCTGCGGTTTCAAAGGACTGGTTTGATCATAAGAATGTCAGGTATTTTGATCCCCAAACGGCCATTGTGGCTGCAGGAAGGGCCCTGTTCAAACAACTGGGGGCCATCATGGTCGTTGGAGCAGAGAAGTTCCAGCTTATTAGTTTTGATAAAAACGGCAATTACGATCATACGGCTACTAATACATCCTGTGCCGTCGGTACCGGCAGCTTCCTTGATCAGCAGGCAAAACGGCTGAACCTTGAACATGTAGCAGATCTGTGCAGGCTTGCCCTGCAGAATGAAGGAGAGATCCCTGATATAGCTTCCCGGTGTTCGGTATTCGCAAAAACCGACCTGATCCATGCCCAGCAGGAGGGATACTCACTTAGTGCCATTTGTGACAGTTTATGCAAAGGAATGGCAAAGAATATTGTAGACACCCTGTTCAGCGATGATTCTGCGCAGTCACCTATGTTGTTTGCCGGAGGTGTATCCAGGAACCAGGCAGTTGTCAGACATCTTGAATCATGCCTGGGCATTACTCTCCTGTATCATGAATATGCACATATCCTTCCGGCCTACGGAGCCTGCCTGATGTTGATGAAAGAGGACAAGCGCCTTTCCCTGGCAGGTATATCCGCATTCATGGATCTTTTAACAGGACAGGAAAAGGAACGAAAATATTTTCATCAGCCCCTGTCATTGTCCCTCACGAAATATCCTGATTTCAGCTCGGTAGAATCCTATGATTTTACACCGCAGCAAACAAATCACCTGGATAATGTACGGGTAGACCTTTATCAAAAGATCGGAAAAAACACTGAAACAGATGTTTTCATGGGTATTGACATAGGATCAACCAGCACGAAGGCCATTTTGAGTGATATTGATAATAATCCTGTTGCCGGATTATACACCTACACAGCCGGAAGGCCGGTTCTGGCCACCCGGGCGATCCTTGAAGCCATCGATGGGATCCGGAACAGCAAAAAAGTGATATTCAGGTTTAAGGCCGTGGGCACAACCGGTTCGGGCAGAAAATTTATCGGGAAGATCTTAAATGCCGATATGGTTATCGATGAAATAACCGCGCACGCCAGGGCTGCATATGAGTTAGAACCTCGCACAGATACCATTATTGAGATAGGCGGACAGGATGCAAAATATACCCTGATTAAGGATGGTAGGGTCACCTTTGCCCAGATGAATTCTGTATGTGCCGCAGGAACCGGGAGTTTTATCGAGGAGCAGGCAAAACGTCTCGGGGTCTCCCTGGAAGAATATTCCGGAAAGGCAGAAGGCGTCAGGGCACCCCTTGCCAGCGACCGTTGCACTGTTTTCATGGAGCGGGATATTAACAATTACCAGAACAGGGGATTCCAGGTAAATGAGATCCTTGCCAGTGTTTTGCACTCTGTCAGGGAAAATTACCTGAAGAAAGTGGCAGTTGAGGCAACCATAGGCGATCATATATGTTTTCAGGGTGCAACAGCGAAAAATAAAGCACTGGTAGCTGCTTTCGAAGAAAAGCTGGGAAAAGAGATATTCGTATCAAAGTATTGCCATCTGACCGGTGCACTTGGCCTGGCCCTGTTGCTGTCCGAGGAGAATATAAAGAGATCAGGGTTTCGCGGTCTTGACATGTACAAAGAAGAAATACCTGTTACAACTGAAACCTGCCAGTTGTGCAACAATCACTGCAGGATACGACTGGCAGAAATATCCGGTGAAAAGATTGCCTACGGGTTCCTCTGTGGAAGAGACTATGATACTCAAAAATATATTGACAGGAATACATCCGGTTTTGACCTGCTCAAGATACGCAGCAAACATTTTCATTTCCCTAAGAAAGGCAAGTGCCATCCCGGTATCAGGATAGGTCTGCCTGCTGCATTGCATTTGTTTGAGGAGTTACCCCTGTGGCAGAGGTTCTTCGACAACCTGTCGATCCGGACCATTACCAGTGAAGGTTTCGATGATCCTGTTAAAACAGGGAAACGCATTGCCGGAGCAGAGTTCTGCGCACCCATGGAAGCCATGTACGGACACATTTCATACCTGGCCGGCAAAGTCGATTATATCTTCCTCCCGATATACCTGGAAGCACGCGATAAGGAATATGAATCTGAAAGGAACTATTGCTACTATACCCAGTTCAGCCCTTCTTTAGTATCCGCCATGGGAGATGAAGAAATAAAGAAGAAATGTCTTGTCCCCTTTCTTAATTATTCAAAAGGAGTTAACAGCATTAAAAAGGAATTATGGAAATACCTGCAACCAGTATGCAAACCATATCTTACTTACAATGAGCTGAGTACGGCCTTTAATGAAGCACTGCATTTTTATAACCGTAAGAAAGAAAGCATAAAACTCCTGTTCAAACCTGAAAATAATAAGTCCTGGGATGTTTCTGTTGTTTTAACAGGACGGCCCTACCTCATCCTATCTCCATACATGAACAAAGGCATACCGGACATCTTCGGTGGAATGGGGATAAAGGCCTGGTATCAGGATATGATCCCCTATGAACACCGGGATGTCTCAGATATTGATTACCTGCTGAAAGTATATCCCTGGTACTATGCGGCAAGCATACTTGAGACAGCGAAGATTTCAGCCATCACAAAAAATCTCTATCCTGTCCTTATCACTTCTTTTAAGTGTGCCCCTGATTCTTTCCTTATTGATTACTTCAAGAAAATAATGGAAGCTCATCAGAAGCCCTACCTTATCCTTCAGATTGATGAACATAATTCTAATGTGGGTTACGAAACCAGGATAGAGGCAGGCATACGATCCTTCCACAACCATGCTTCACTGGGCACCCAATTAATCAGGCCGAACCTGCCAATCATGGTTCCTCCCGAAAAATCGATTCATGCCAGAAAAACCATGGTATTCCCGAACTGGGATCAACTGGTCTCCCCCTTGCTTGTTGCTAATCTCAGAAAGGAAGGACTGGATGTACATTTACTTGAACCGGATGAGACCATTACCAGGCAAAGCATGGTACATAATACAGGCCAGTGCCTTCCTCTAAATATCATTACCCAGGAGTTTATCGAGTATGTAAATAAACACAAGTTGGATCCCGGGGATACCATGTTATGGATGGTGGAAACAAAGCTTACCTGCAATATCCGCTTATATCCTTATTATATTAAAAGCCTGCTCGACAGCCATGGAAACGGGATGGAGCGTGCAATCGTTTACTCCGGTGATATAAGTCATCTTGATATATCCCTGACCGCCTGTCTGAATGCTTACCTGGCCTATATGATAGGCGGATTGCTGCGAAAAATGGGCTGCATGATAAGGCCTTATGAACTTAATAAAGGACAGACTGATACAGCTTTACAGGAAGGTATCAGCATTATGGAAAAAGCATTCCTTGGCAAAGCCTCAGTCGAAAAATCGCTTATGCAGGCACTTTTACTTTTTGATCCAATCAAATATGAACCTGAAAACAGGCCGAAAGTGGCGATATTCGGAGACCTGTATGTCAGGGATAACCGGGTACTGAACCAGGACCTGGTTCATTTTATTGAAGAATCAGGGGGAGAAGTAATTACTACGCCCTATCATGAATTTGTTAAAATAACGGTAGAAAATTCTATTCGCAGGAGGGCTTCCAGAGGAAAAACCCTTGAAGCCATGGGCCTTAAAGCAATGCTGGCCGGTATCAAACTAATGGACAAAAGTTATTACAAACATTTTAAAAAGTACCTTGGCAATCAAACACCAATACATCCTTTACGGCTTGAAAAAAAACTGGAGCACTTTAATATTAAAAACCTGCACAGCGGGGAATCTTATGACAACCTTCTTAAAATATTCTATCTGATTGAAAAGTACCCGGATGTATCACTATTTATTCAAACCAACCCGGCTTTCTGCTGTCCTTCCCTGGTTACTGAAGCCATGAAGAATGAGATCAGGCGCATTACCGGTGTTCCCATTGTTACAATAACCTATGATGCAACAAGTGAATTCAAGAATGATGTCATTGTCCCCTACCTGAAGCTTTCGCCTGTAAAACAGCATGCAACATCCTGAGGTTCCGGGGGCAGATCGAGCTATGTCACTTTAACTATAATGCTGAAAGCCATTCACCAAGCAGATCAAAAGCTTTGACCATTTTGGGACAATTCTCTTTAACGAAGCTTGAATTCAGATCTTTTTCTTTATCAGCCTCCATAGATTTTGCCAGGGCATTTTCGCCATCAAAATCAACATAGGAGATCCGTGCCGTCAGCTCTTCAGGTGGTCTCCCAAAAGCATTTCCAGGTAACAATGCAATACCGGTTTCTATAAGCAATTTCTTGCACATTTCCACTGAAGTGTAAATGCCATTCCTTTCAAGTTTTTCGCGGTACGGGTTAAAATCCGGGAACAGGTAAAAACCGCCCTGAGGAAGAGGAATAGAAATCCCCATATCACGTAAGCTTTCTACAAGGAATCTTGCTATGGCTTTCAGGATCCTTCGAACATGGACCAGGTAAATATCTATCTCAGGGTTTTCCTTATAGGCCGCAATAGCAGCATATTGGATCGGGGCAGAAGTTGCGGTAAATGTTTCACTGGCTGCAGTGGTTATTGCATCCATTAACCAGCTTAGCCGTGAAGGAAATGTAAAACTTCCGAGTCTCCATCCTCCGGCCCCGCACCATTTACTCAATCCTGAACTTACAATGGTTCCTTCAGGATAAAAGTTGGCTGCTGAAACATGTTTTCCATTATGATGAATGAGTCCGTATATCTCATCCGATACCAGTATAACACCATACCTTTTAGCAACATGTGCAAGCTTTTCAAGCCTTTCCAGCGGATAGGTATAACCGGTAGGATTAGCCGGGTAATTCAGGATTACAATTCTGGGCCGTGTCGGATCTGCCCTGCAGATCATCTCCAGCATATCGGGACTTAAACGCCAGTTATTATCTGCTTTAGTGGGAACCCAGTTAACATTCCTCCCTACGATCCTTGCTTGCGGTGAATAGGAAACCCAGGAAGGAGTCGGGATGATCAGATCACCATAATATACAAGCTGCAGGAGAAAGATCAGTTCTTTGGAGCCTGGACCTATCAATATATCTTCCGGATCGTTTTTCAGCTTATGTGTCCTTAAGTTGAATTCTGTAATGGCTTGCCGGAGTTCAGGTAAACCTTTGACAGGAAGGTAGTCTTTCTGATGTGCATTTTCTCGCAGGGCTTCCACAACGGTCGCCGGTACAGGAAAAGGTGACTGTCCGAGGCCCAGTTTGAATACCGTTTTACCTTCACTAAGCATTTTATTGCTTATCTCATTGATAACCAAGGTAGCCGAAGGACTCATACCCCGGATGTTAAGGTTAAGATTGATATGAAGCTTGTCATGCATAAACCGGTCAGATAAGTGATTAATACAGGTCTTAAGCCTAAAAATCCATTAAAGATACTGAATCATTGGTTATAATGACAGTTTAAGGCACCTTTGTAAAATATCATTTAACTTTGTATCTTATAAACATTTAGCAACAAATAGTAAAACACGGAGTCTGGATGAATAAATTAAACCAGTTGATTCATTTAATTAAGAAGGACCTGGGACTGTACCTCGGTATCAGTCTCGGGATATTTCTGTTCATCCTGTTTTTTCAGCCCTTTCCTCTTGACAAATTTGATTTTAATAACAGACTATTATTTCATGCCGGTATTGCAGCCATTATCTACCTGTTTATGGTGATGGTCAGGGTGACTTCCCGGTGGCTGACCCGGGATCAGGATCAGAGTATCCCTGAAACCCTTATCCATTCTGAAATTGACGATTTAATTATTCTGGCCCTGAATTCTGTGGCAATTGTATTCTACCTGCGATACGTAGGATCGGTTGATATCTCCTTTTATATTGTATTCATAGTGATAATGATCTGTCTTATCCCACCAGTGATCTTATGGCTATATGATAATTTTATAGAAATCAAGCAACGAAACCTATCACTTATTAACGATAAAGAAGTATTACTGAAAAAGCTTGAAAAATACAAAGAAGATTTCCAGAACAAATCTTTTGATTTTATTTCTGAGAGCAGTAATGAAAAATTAAGCCTTCAGATCGCAGATGTCATTGTTATTAAATCTGCTGACAACTACGTAGAAATAGTGTACAGGGAAGATGACATTATCAGGAACAAACTAATCAGAAATACACTGAAGGGTATTGAACAACAAACGATGTCGTTCTCAAATTTTATACGCTGTCACAGAACGGCCATTATAAATACATATTACATCGAAAAGCTTAACAGGAAATTCAATAATTACTGGCTGACCATTAAGGGGTATAATGAACATGTCCCGGTCTCCCGCCAGTATTTATTAAAGATCAAGGAAGTCCTGTAAACAGCCAGGGACGAATGCTATCCACCCCTCAGTAATATCATTTGCCACAAATCTTTTTATTCAGCCCCTGATCATTATCCAATTACCACATTTATTTTACTAAATAATGCCTGGGAAATACCTTTGTTCAAATGCCATCAAGCTATGAACATATTACTGGTTTATCCAAAAAATCCGGATACTTTCTGGACCTTCAGGCATGCCCTGAAATTTGTTTCAAAAAAAGCGAATAATATCCCTCTTGGTTTAATCACGGTTGCCTCGCTGCTGCCCCGTGACTGGAATAAAAAACTAATTGATCTGAATGTTTCAGCACTTAAGGACAGGGATATTGAATGGGCTGATTTTGTCTTTATAAGCGCCCTATCTGTGCAATTGGCCTCAGTAAGGAATATACTGGAGCGATGTAAACAACTGCAAACCAAGACGGTCGCCGGGGGACCGCTGTTTACTGAAGAATCTGAAAAGTTTCCTGACATTGACCATCTGGTACTGAACGAGGCTGAAATTACTTTGCCCCAATTCCTGCAGGACCTTAAAAGCGGAAAACCCGGAAAAATTTACCGGACAGATCTGCGTGCCGATATTTCCAGATCACCTGTGCCTGATTTCTCCCTGGTTAATTTGAAAAAATATGCAACGGCTGGAATTCAATATACAAGAGGTTGTCCATATGATTGTGAATTTTGTGATATTACCGCATTATTTGGCCGAAGGGTACGTTCTAAATCACCTGCCCAGATTGTAGCCGAACTGGATATGCTCCTGCAAACCGGATGGAGGGGAAGTGTTTTTTTTGTGGATGATAATTTTATCGGACATAAAAAGAAACTCAAAAACGACCTGCTTCCGGCAATAATACGCTGGATGAACCTGAATAATTATCCGTTTCTATTTATGACTGAATCATCTGTCAATCTTTCCGATGACAGGGAACTCCTGCAGATGATGGTGAAGGCTGGGTTTACCAAAGTATTTGTCGGTATTGAAACACCCGAGGAAAGCAGTTTAAAAGAATGTAACAAGATCCCGAATCATAAGCGAGACCTGATCAACTGTGTGCAGACTATTCAACAGTCAGGAATTGAAGTATCTGCCGGCTTCATTGTTGGTTTTGACAATGATCCTCCTAATATATTCCAGAGGCAGGTTGACTTTATTCAACGCAGCGGGATCATCACAGCTATGGTAGGCCTGCTTAATGCACCCCGGTTCTCGAATTTATATAAAAGACTGGATAGTGAAGGCAGATTACTTAATTCCTTCACCGGCGACAATACTGATTATTCGATAAATTTTGTGCCTGCGATGAACAGGGAGGTATTAATGAACGGCTACCAGAAAATCATTCAGGGTATATATTCCAGCAAACCTTATTACCGGCGGGTGAAGTCCTTCTTAAAACAATATAGCCCCCCCTATAAAGAGCAAAACAAAGTGACCTTTATAAAATTAATGGCATTTGTGAAATCAATTTTTTACATTGGTATTCTGGCTAAAAACCGGAGATACTACTGGCAACTTTTAGTCTGGAGTTTAATCTATAAGCCAAAAGTGTTCCCAATGGCTGTTACTTACAGCATTTATGGCTATCATTTCAGAAAAGTATTCAAAGAAATATTTTAATCGATCAATGTGATCGCCTTCCCGGTTTTCCCGGCTCTGCCCGTCCTGCCAATCCTGTGAACATAATTGGTATAATCACGAGGAACCTCGTAATTTATCACCAGGGATACATCGTCTACATCAATTCCACGGGCAACAACATCAGTGGCAACCAGCACCTGTATCTGGCCCTTCCTGAATTTCTTCAAGGCTACTTCCCTGGCCCGTTGTGTTTTATCCCCATGTATCATATCTGACAGTATCCTTTCCTCCTGCAAGTTTTTGAACACTTTATTCGCAATTCGTTTGGTATCGCAGAATAAAAGCACCTTCTGATGCCTGTACCCGGTTAACAGTTCGTTAAGAACCTCATTTTTTCTCCGGTCACTGGGAACATACAGCACATCCTGCTCAATGGCATGTGTCAGTTGCTTTCCCGATGAGGCTGTTACCCGTACAGGAGATTCGGTAAAACCCGCGATAATCTGTTTTTGCTTGTTGTCCATGGTTGCCGAAAAGAGCAGGGTTTGCTTTTTACCGGTCATCTGGTAATGGATCTTTTGCACATCGTCAACAAAACCCATGTCAAGCATACGGTCAAACTCATCCAGAACGAGTACCTGGAATCTATCCAGCCTGATATGCCGTCTTTCCACCATATCGATCAACCTGCCGGGTGTGGCTACAATAATATGATTGGTTCTGCGCAAAGCCTTTATCGAGCGATTTATATCACTGCCACCTATAAGGGCCGTTGCAAAGAGCTGAAGGCCCCTCGTTAGATTCCTGAATTCCTCTAAAATCTGTGAGGCCAATTCACGTGTAGGCGCAATAATGAGGGCATAGTCTTTTTGTTGACTCTCAATCAGGCGTTGAATAATCGGAATGAGAAAAGCAGCAGTCTTTCCGGTTCCCGTACCGGCAATACCAATCAAATCACTTCCTGAAAGGATGTGAGGTATGGTTTTATCCTGTATTTCCGTAGGGATGTGATACCTGTTCGCCGAAATTATCTGTACCAGTTTGTCACCGATTTGATAATCTTCAAACTTATGTACATGCTCATAGCTTTTGAGAGGTTCGGTTTCCATCTGTCCACTAATGAATTTCAGTACATCTATCCTGTTGTTGCGTTCACGGTTCTTTGGGCCTGAACGCTGGTGTGAATACTTTTTGTATCGTGTTCTTGTTTCTTTATACATTGAATTAAAATTAATTGCACATAATTATTTCCACCATGTCGTCCCGTAAGGAACAACAAGGCCTAAGCTTCAGATCTTACCGGAAATATTGATTTGGATTCCAGGGAATGATCAAGAATGCTTTAATGAGTTTCTTAAAACTCATGATCTACTCATCAAAGCTCATTACCAGTTAAGAAAACAGGTTTTGGATTACCCTCTTTATGAAAGGTTCTTTGGCAAGTGGACGCGCAAAAGTAGATTTAATTTACTTATAAACCTAATTTAGCATTCCTGATTAAACTTAATAATAACATGATTTACAAATAAAAGAATACCTTTGATTGAGGTAAGATTTGAGAAATTGCGCTTTTATTAACTAATTCACTTCCCATATTAGTTCATATCTGCTCTCCTTTTTAAATCCAATTATTTTCAAGTATAAACAGGGGTAAGATTTTATTCTTTTTCAAATGAGAAGAAAACATACTATCCTGTTAGTGTGAATAACAATTAAATTTTTAGACAATGAACATTTATGTAGGCAACCTTGATTTCAAGGTGAATGAAAAAGATCTGGAAGATATATTTACAGAGTATGGAACTGTAAGTTCGGTAAAAATTATCGTTGACAAGTATGATGGCAGAAGCAAGGGCTTTGGTTTTGTCGAAATGGACAATGATGAGGAAGCAAAAAAAGCAATAAGCGAACTTAACGGGACACCGTTAAAGAGCAGAGATATAACTGTGAACGAGGCCAGACCAAGAAGATAGAGTTTTACTAATTATTTTTTTCAAATAATTATAAAATTTTAAGGTGTGAAAACAAAAGGCAAAGTAAAATGGTACGATGAATTCAAAGGATTCGGCTTCATTGAATCTGAGAATGGCGATGATATATTCGTTCATCGAACAGGCTTATTAACAGCCAGCAAAAGCCTTCAGGCCGAACAGCAGGTCGAATATGAAACCCAGCAGGGTGACAAGGGCCCATTTGCTGTTAACGTAGAAGTGACAGGTTGAGATTTTTGATCTGGAACAATCATTTTCTGAAATAAACCTTATTCATTCCTCCTATATCTGGAGAAATGGATATTAATATCTGTCTCAGATGGTTCCGGCTAGGTCATAGATGACAGGACAAGCTGATATTTAAACTGTAATTTCAATGCGGCAATTAAGAATTACCAGGCAAATAACCCAACGTACTGAGGAATCAATCAGCCGCTATTTTCTGGAGGTTGACAAGTATCCCCTAATATCTGCTGAAGAAGAAGTCGAGTTAACAGTACGTATCAGGAATGGTGACGATGATGCCCTTGAGAAGCTTGTGGTTGCCAATCTGCGTTTTGTAATCTCCGTAGCAAAACAATTCCTCAACCAGGGTTTGTCATTTCCTGATTTAATAAATGAAGGTAACCTGGGATTGATAAAAGCAGCCACACGCTTTGATGAAACCAGGGGATTTAAATTTATTTCATATGCAGTCTGGTGGATCCGCCAGTCAATTATCCAGGCTATTTCAGAACAAACAAGAATAGTGCGTTTACCTTTAAACAGGCTTTCTTCTATCAATAAAATCAGGAAGATCATTCCGTATCTCGAACAGGAGCTTGAAAGAGAACCAACAGATGGAGAAATAGCCGAGTATCTTGATATGACCAGTGATGATGTTAAACTGGCGAACAGATTAAAAAACCGTCAGGTCTCTTTTGACAAATCACTTTCCCAGGATGATAACAGTGAGATAAACCTGTATGATTTAGTACAAACGGATAATATCCCATCTCCTGATGAGAAAATAATGAAAGAATCTGTCGCAACAAATATTAACCGGGCCCTTAACAAATTATCCAGCAAGGAGGCTGAAATTTTATTCCTGTCATACGGATTGGGTGATACCCCTGTCTACTCCCTCCAGGACATAGCCGTTAAATATCAAATGTCATCCGAGCGCATCAGGCAAATCAGGAATACGGGCCTAATCAAGTTAAGAAAACTCCTTGAAGGAAATTATGCCTTCATGGATTACTAACAAGCATCTCACGTAATAAAAGTTCATTGCCAGGCAGAAATCCAGTGATTGCTTTACTCATATCTCAGTGACTCTGCCGGATTCCTGTTGGCTGCGCGGATAATAACACTGCATGCTGTGATTATTGCTATGAGTAATATGCTCAATCCGGCAAAAACAAATATCCAGGCACTAATTTCAGTACGATAAGCAAAATTCTGGATCCATTTGTGCATGGTGTAAAAAGCCAGGGGAATAGCGATAACAAAAGCCAGTAGGATCCACTTGATAAGATCCCTGTTCAGCAGATAGATCAGATCTGAAAACACCGCACCGTTTACCTTGCGTATGCCAATTTCTTTAGTCCTTTGTTCTGACATAAATACTGTAAGTCCGAAGATACCTAGGCAGGAAATAAAAATTGATAAGAGTGAAAACCAGGTAATCAGCTTGCCAAGCCTTCTTTCTGTCTCATACATTATCCCGATCCCCTCATCGATGAAGCTATAACTGTAAGGCGAATTGGGGGCAAACTTCTTGGTTGTACTTTCGATGTGGCTGAGGGTTTTTGGGATGTTGGAAGAATTGATCTTGATGAAAAAATGGTTCAAATTGCGGTAGAAATTCGGATGAATTGAGAAGACATGGGGTAATATCTCACGATGCAATGAAACATGATGAAAATCTTTCACAACACCGATGATTTCTCCCTCAATGCCCCAGAATGTCAGTCTTTTACCCAGAGGATTGTCCATGTTCATATATTGTACTGCCTTTTCATTCACAACAAAATTGTTTATATCTGTGGAAAAGTCGTCGGAGAAACTCCTGCCTTCAGTGATCTCCATTTGGAATATTTCGAGATATCCGGGAATTGTAATTGAATATCTTACCAGGGATGCAAATTCAGGATCTTTTCCTTCCCAGTCAATAACGGTTTTTAAATCTTCGTTAAACGGGACCGCCTGTCCTGCAGTCACCCTGAGGATGTCAGGATTTTGCAGCAAAACCTCTCTGTAGGTTTCAAACCTCATTCCAAGAGCTTGATTAAAAGGGACCTGAATGATATATTCGGTATTGAATCCTAATGGCTGCTTTTGCCAGTATTTTAACTGATTTAGCACCATCACAGTGCATACCAGGAGAAACATAGAGATTGTAAACTGGGTTACTACTGATACAATCCTGAACGGGGATCTTTTCGTTCTGAATAGTGCAGAAGCCTGCAACGTACTGATTGGATTTCTCCCTGTGAAATAAAGGGCGGGATTAATTCCTGAGAATATCCCGACTAAAATGGCAATCAGGAAGAAATTCAGTAGTATTCGGGGATGATCCAGGTATCCTATCTCCAGGTTTTTGCCAATAAAGGTATTGAACCCGGGTAAGATCACCTCCACCATTATTAAAGCCAGGAACAGAGAAAAAAAAGTGAGAATAAGTGATTCTGTCAAAAACTGGAATATCAGCTGTTTCCTGCTGCCTCCGATAACTTTGCGGAGTCCAACCTCTCTGGCACGCCGGGTTGATCTGCCAGTCGATAATGTAATATAATTGATACATGCAATGAGCAGGATTAAAGCAGCTATACTGGAGAATATATAAATGTATTTTCGCTGACCAAAACTCAGATGAGATTCAGTTATCGGGAGGATACCGAGCGTAAATTTCCCAGGCTGGGCATCCTTATAAAATTCAGGCATGATATCAGCTATCTTTTCCGCGAAGACATCCCGGGATACGCTTTTGTCCAGTTGAAAATAGGCAGGATCACGCCAGTTATAGTCTTCAGACAAATCTTCACGAAGGGGCATTATAAAATCAGGACTGATGGTGGAGTTTACAGGAATATTTACGATACCGGTAACTGTAAGACTTAATGCATTATTCAGGTACAGGGTCTTTCCGATTGGATTTTCATCACCAAAATACTTATCAGCAGTTGGTTTGTTCAGAACAACAGCATTTATCTGTGAGAAAGCCGATTCTTGATTTCCGTATATAAATGGGAATGAAAACATTGAAAAAAACCCACTATCAACCATGATCACCATTTTTTCATAGAGGAGGAACTTCTGATAAATATGAAGAGCGCTAAGGCAAGAGATCTCCTTAAGTTGCTTCAAAAAAAAGTGAGAATTGCCGGCTCGATTACGAAATTAGATAACGATCAGAAGATAATAACCATTCGAAGATACCTCCAGATCGCTTACGACCAGTTTGTACCTCAC
>CAZILN010000242.1:0-2269 GCA_964540005.1 uncultured Bacteroidaceae bacterium
TCCTGGCAATTACAGGCTATACCTCCAGGCAGTTTAAGGATCTTAAATTCCAGGATGTTTTCATACTTCCGGGAGGAAAGGGATCCGATCTTGATCAATTGTTAAACCAATTGGAGACCAGCGGTACCAGCATCAGCCTGGAAGCAAAGGTTAAGCACAAACGCGGAGAACTACGGGATGTAATAATGACCATTTCCAGGCTTGAATGCCTCGACAAGCAGGGTATTATCATTATTGTAAAGGATGTTTCGAGAAAAGACAGGATCCGCAAAGAAACAAACCAGCTCAGTGATGAACTCCAGGCATCCATACTTTTAATGAACCTTCCGGTTTCCTCCCTGCTCAGGGAACATGCCAGCTGTAACATGGAACAGTCCATCAGGGAAGCTGCCGGACTGATGCATCGTAAAAAACAAGATGCAATCCTTGTGATCAAAGATGAAAGAAATTACCTGGGTATTATTACTGACGCTGATCTCAGGAACAGGGTTGTTTCTCAGAACTATGATACGGATAAACCGGTTTTCGAGATCATGAGTTCCCCCCTTCAGACAATCCCGCACGACTCCCTGCTGTTTGAAGCCATCCTCATGATAAAGGAAAAAAGCATTTCTCACCTGGCGGTATCGAATGAGCATGGAGATGTGATTGGCATATTCAGCAGGGAAGACCTTTATGAAGTGCAGAGAAATACGATATCCTACCAGGTTAAGGAAATCCAGGATGCCGAATCTGTTGATGCTTTGAAAAGGATACACGATAAGGTACCCGGACTGGTAAAAACCATCCTCGACAGTGGTGCTAAAATTCAGAACATCACCCATATGATCAGCAGCATTTCAGATGCAATCACCGAACGACTGATAGAGTTAGCCATTGAGGATATGGGACCCCCCCTTGCCCGGTTCGCCTTTGTTGCACTTGGAAGTGAAGGAAGAAGGGAACAGACCATGGTGACCGACCAGGATAATGCAATCATCATAGAGGACGTGCCAAATGAGCAGATGGGAACAGTCAATCGCTATTTTCTCTATTTCGGAAAGAAATTAAATGATTGGCTGAACAGGGTTGGATATGATTATTGCGGTGGCGAGATCATGGCTGGTAATCCGCAATGGTGCCAGCCCCTGAGCAGGTGGAAGAATTATTTTACTGAATGGATCACCCAATCCACCAGTGAAAGCCTGCTTGGAGTTTCTATTTTCTTCGATTTCAGGCTTATTTATGGTGAAAAGGATTTTTGTGAAGAACTGAGAAAACATATATACAAAACAAGCAGGAAGGAAAGTGATTTCTTCAGGCATATGGTACAGAATACCCAGACATATAAACCTCCCCTGAACTTACTGAGATCCCAGCAACTGGATACCAGGACAGGACAGCAGGATTTTATTGACATTAAGATTGCTGTCAGGCCCTTTATTGAGTTTGTCCGCATTTACGCCATCCGGAATGAATTGTCGGAATCAAATACCATACAGCGGCTAGAACGATTATTATTTAGAGGGAATATTGAAAAAAACGATTTTGATGAGATCTCCCATGCGTATAATACATTGATGGAGATCCGGTTCAGATCACAATTGGATGAGATCCTGGACAACAAGCTGCCGGATAATTATATCAAACCTCAGGAGCTCAAGGAATTTGAGAAAACCCTGTTAATTAAAATACTCTCAGAAGTTTCTACCTACCAGTCCAGATTGGCCCTCGAATTCAAGGAACAGGGATAACATCCAAACTGATTAAAAATTTTTACTGAATTATTTGGAAGTAATAAAAATCTTCACTATGTTTGTTATGCAAACTTATTTGTATTACTATTTTTATTGTAAACCAAAATGAAAACACAAACTAACACAAACCCCCTGGAACTAAGGTTATACCTGACAAATTACAGGGACGGACTTTTCGACATGGTATTTGCCATGATGCTTCTCATATCGGGTACAAATCAATTGTTCACTTATCTTGAGCTGGAGCGGCCAATCTACTTAAAGCTGGGCATACTGATTTTTATTGCTATTTTCCTTCTTGTCAAAAGATTTGTAAGCAATCCAAGGTCGGGTAAGGTTACTTTCAGCAGGGAACGCAAGAAAAAAAGAGCCAGGGCTATCATAATTGCCGTAGCCGCCCAGGTATTTACTGCCATTGTTTTATATGCTGCTGTAACAAATCTCCTGCCTGAAGGAGAAAACTCACAGCTGGTATCCCTAATTATTGAATTCCTGTTCCTGCTTATTGTATTCAGTTCTCTGGGTTATTTTAC
>CAZILN010000243.1:0-4467 GCA_964540005.1 uncultured Bacteroidaceae bacterium
TATATGTTTAGTTCAATAAACTAATGTTTTAGTTGAATAAACGAAATATATAGTTTATATTTGCGTTATATTAATACCCATTATGCAAGGAATAAAAGAACTGACAAAAGCAGAAGAACAGGTGATGCAAATCCTCTGGGATATTGAAAAAGGATTCGTGAAAGACCTGATGGAACATTTCGATAAACCCAGGCCTGCTTATAATACAGTCTCTACCATATGCAGGATACTCGAAAAAAAGGGATTCATCGATCATAAATCCTATGGAAATTCACACCAGTACTATCCGGTAATGAGCCGGGATGAATACACCAGTAATTACCTGAATAATATGGTAAAGAATTATTTCAGCAATTCACTGGAGCAACTGGTTTCCTTTTTCTCAAAACAGAACAAGCTTGATATCAGGGAAGCCGAAAATATCATAGAACTGATGAACAAGGTGCAAACAAAAAAAAGTAAAGACAATGAATGAATATATATCATATTTAATTGAATCGGGGATTTCCCTGGCCATACTCTTTTCTATATACTTCATCCTGTTGCGGAAAGAGACCTATTTCGAACTGATCAGGAGCTATCTGATGATATCAATAGCATTTTCCTTTTCCGTTCCTTTGCTCCATATAAGCAGTTCTTCTGTTCCCCTT
This sequence comes from uncultured Bacteroidaceae bacterium, assembly GCA_964540005.1. Lineage (GTDB taxonomy): Bacteria > Bacteroidota > Bacteroidia > Bacteroidales > SM23-62 > CAZILN01. Next base: position 651 of record CAZILN010000243.1, read on the forward strand.
ACAATGCCGGTGATAATGATGGATGAAGTGACGGTAAGTACCGGCACATTGAGCAGCATATCATCCGGACCGGGCCTGCTCACTATCATTTTTTACCTCTATATTTTTGGCAGCGCCATGTTTATGATCCGCCTGTTTAGCAACCTGTACCGGATTATATATCTGATCAGGAATAATAAGGTGAAGAAGCATGGGCAGTATAAACTGGTTTATCTACGCCAGAACCTTTCGCCCTTTTCCTTTTTCAACTACATATTTATTAACGAGAAATCCCTGCAGTACCAGGTCGATGAGATCATTGAACATGAGTTTGCACATATCAGACAATTGCATTCACTGGATATCATTTTTTCAGAAATACTCATAATTCTTCAATGGTTCAATCCTGTTGCATGGATGTACCGTAAAACTCTCAGCGAAAATCATGAATTCCTGGCAGACCAGGCTGTCCTCAGGAGTGGTTACAACCTGGAATCATACCAGCTGTCCATCCTGAGCCAGTTGTTTGGTGTCAGGACAATCCCGGCGACAAATAACTTCAATAAATCCATAACCAGTAAAAGACTAAACATGATGAAAAGAAACAGATCGACAACTTTATCAAAACTGAAACTTTTAATAGTAATACCTGTAGCCGGACTGCTTTTTATGGCCATAGCATGCAGTAAACAGGACAACGATCTTCAGACCGGTGATCAGTTGGAGATTGAGGCAGATATGGAACAGCCCGGAGAGTCACTTGTATATTTCCAACCCGATGAAACAGCAGTATACCCGGGAGGTTTTATAGAGTTGAGAAGATTTGTGGCTCAAAATCTCAAGTATCCCGAGCAAGCCGCTAAAAATGGAGTCCAGGGCAGGGTATATATCCAATTTGTAGTTGATGAAGAGGGAAAAATAGTCCCGGTATCAGCTGAGAAAGGTGCTGAAATACCTCCCCCTCCCCCCCCGCCATCAGTGGATAAATCAGATAATGAACTGAAAGAACCGGGTGAACCCGCCATCAGGGCTGTTGAAGCCCAGGGAATTGTGATGGTTGGTTTTTATCCTCCGGAAGGATCGGAAAAGGATTATTCAAAGGAAGACATAGCATTACTTGAAGAGGAAGCCATACGAGTTGTAAAGACTATTCCTCCCTTTGAGAAACCGGCGATGGTAGACGGGAAACCAGTAAAAAGCCTGTACACCTTCCCAATAAATTTCGTCTTAGAATAATACTTACTGAAGATGATTGCAGGGAGGCTTCGGCCTCCTTTTTTTTATTCATACTGCAGGGTATCTGCAGGTTTCAGCCTGGCTGCCCTGAAGGTCTGGGATAAGATGGTTATCAGTCCGATCAGTGCTACGATCAGCACCCCTGCCAGTACGGTTCCTGCACCGAAATCCACCCTGTTTGCCATATAGTCAAGCCAGATCTTATTGATGAAGTAGGCAAGGGGGCCACCGATCAGGGCGGCTATGATCATCAGCCAGAGATATGAGCGTGAGATCAATACCAGTATGCCTGGCACCTCGGCACCAAATACTTTCCTTATACCGATCTCCTTGGTCCGTGTCTGGGTACTGTAGGTGGCCATTCCCAGGAGTCCCAGGCCGGCAATCAGCAATGCCAGTAAGGAAGCAAATCCAACTGTATACAGAACATCCTCAAAAAAAGAATAATAGTACCTGATCTCGGCATCCAGGAAATCGCCATCCAGTTCGTGATCAGGGTCAATAGTATTCCAGGTCCGTTCTATCTTATTCATTGTCACCGGCACATTCTTTGTATCCAACCGCAACATAGCATAGTTATAAGATCCCGGTACTACCCGCAGAAGCATTGGTCTGGTATTCATAAACATGGCTGCATAATAGTAATCCTTCATGACACCGATAACTTCCACCAGTGTTGAATCATTAAGTATCATGCTTGTACCCAGAGCTTCAGTGGGGGTACCGAGCAGGAAATGTTCCACAGCCTTCTCATTAATAATGACAAATTTTTCGTTTTCAGTACTCATATTGTCAGGAAAATTCTCTCCGGCAAGTAAAGTGAGTCCCATGGTCTCAATGTAGTTTTCATCCACCGAGAACCAGTTCCCATTGTATTTTTCATCCTCGAAATTCAGACGAATATCAACTCCCCAGATATTTCCCACTCCCGGAAGGTGTGAGGAAGGTGAGATGGCTGCAATTTCAGGCAACTGGCTGAATTCATCTTTAATCCTGCTAAATTCATGTCCCTGCAACCTGATGTTATATACAACTTCACGGTCGAAGCCCATTTCCGCATTGATCATAAAATTCATCTGCCTGAACAGTAAAAGAATGGAGATGACAAAAACCATAGAAAAAACAAACTGTGTAACCAGTAATATTTTACGCAGTGTCAGGCGGCTGAAAAAACGGACATTGGTGATGCCTTTCAATACATTAACCGGTCTGAAGGCTGAGATGAAAACCGAAGGCAGGAGACCCGATAACAATGCGGTTATCAGGGCAAAAATGAAAAACCATAAATACATAACCAGATTCTGCTCGGGCCTGATCTCAAGCAACGACATCATCTGCATGCCAGAAAAGGCAGGAAGCAGGTACTGCAGAAGCATATATGCCAGTATTAAGGAGAGGAAGGTTATGACAATGGCCTCAAGAAGGAACTGGGTTATTATCTGGTTCCTGCTGGCCCCTATGGTTTTCCGTACGCCCACTTCTTTAGCCCTGAGCAGGCTGCGGGCAACGGAAAGGCTGGTGTAATTAAAGGCAGCCGATATGATAATAACCGCTGACAGCCCGATCAGGAACAGGACAAAGACTTTTGGAAGGAAAAATCCAAGTTCGTTCCCCAGCAGGGGGCCCGGTGCAACTTTATCCAGAGGCTGCAGGCTGAAGGAACAATTATGCTCCTCGTTGCCCTTGTATTTATCCCTGCTTATATCATTGAGTACAGCCTGGATGTTATCCATATCTGCATCCTGCGGCAGGAGCAGATAGATCCAGCTTGACCAGAACGAATCCCAATCATTGATGATATCCGGCTCTTCCTCAGCATTTTCGATGGCTTCGAAAGTTGAAGCTGAGATCAGGGCATCAAACTGGATATGTGATTTTTGCTTTGTGGCGCTTATCACACCATTGATCCGGAAACTGCCCAGGCTGTCTACCTGTAAAAACTGTCCCACCGGATCTTCTTCACCGTAGAACTTCTCAGCCGTTTCCTCGGTCAGTATTATTGTATAGGGGTTGTCAAGGATCCCTTCGGGAGGTACATTTTTCAGCGTAAAATCAAAAACCCTGAAGAAGTTTGAATTGGTATACAGGCCATTAAGGCTGATCCGTGTATTATCCTTTACTCCTTCGCCGTTGAATGAATTGTTCAGTACAACAACTTCCTCAGCAAATGGGTATTTCTCTGTCAGTTCATAGACCAGGGGATAAGGAGTGGCAGCCATTCTCAGGTTAACAGCCTCCAGGCTGTCCTTTGTAATTATCCTGTAGATAGTATCGTGCTTTGTATGCATCTTGTCATATGACATCTGGTCAAGAATGACAACAATGATCAGCATGCATACCGACATACTGAGAGTTAATCCCAGAATATTTATAAGAGAAAATCCCTTATACCTGACCAGGTTACGGAATGCAGTAAAGAGGTAATTTCTTATCATATTAATGCTTATTTGTATAAGTAATTGTTAGACGGTATTAAATTAGAATAGTTACTGCTTATTATCAAGTGTTTTGTATTGAATTGTTAGTATGGAAGAATGAATTGTAATTCAGGTATAATCATTAATTTTGCTACATGTCAGTAAAACATTTGTAATGCTAAGGA
>CAZILN010000244.1:0-9861 GCA_964540005.1 uncultured Bacteroidaceae bacterium
TCCATATATCTGTCCTCCCCTCACATGGGCAATGGCATAAACGAACCCACGATCCAGCAGGCTGAGCCTGTCGGATCGGAAATTGGGATCCCTTGTATATCCGTAAGAACCGTAAGCATATAACAATAACGGTGCCTTACCATCCAGTTTCAGCCCTTTCCTGTACACCAGTGAAATAGGGATCTTCACCCCATCCGTAGCCGGGGCATATAATCGTTTGGCCTCGTAGTCAGCCGGATCAAAATCTCCTACAACCTCCTGCTGTTTCTTCAGTTCGCGATCCCTGCTGTTCATATTATAATCAAAAACAGAACTGGGTGTTGTGAGTGAGGAATAAGAAAACCGAAGTATATCAGTATCAAATTCGGGATTAACACCAATGGAAGCTACGTACACCTCTTCACCGAAATCCAGGTAATGCTCCGACCAGTCTTCCCAGTTGATGACCCGCAGCTGGGTCAATCCGTCCTTACGCTCCGAAACCACAAGTTGATCCCTGAATATCTCTATTCCGTCAAGGTACACATCTTCCCTGTGAGGAATTATCTCCTTCCAGTTTTCTTTACCGGAAGCTTTGACGGATGTTTCCATCAGACGGAAATTCCTGGCATCGTAATTGGTGACAATGTAGAACTTGTCCTTATAGTGATCCACTGAATATTCCAGGTCACTTTCCCTGGGGTGTACTATGGTGAAGGCTCCATCAGGTTTGTCTGCAGGTATGAACCTGTACTCCGAGGAAAGTGTGCTGAAGCAGGCTATCATTATGTACTTCTCAGACTTTGATTTAAATACTACTGATGAAAATGTTTCATCCGCTTCATGGTAGATCTCCTTGTCCTGGTCTGAAGCAGTTCCCAACCCATGCTTGAAGATCCTGTCGGGACGCAGGGTTACTTCGTCCTTCGTAGTATAGAAAAGTGTTTTGTTATCGGCAGCCCATACGGCTCTACCAGTGGTCAGCGGGATGGTTTCATCCATTATCTGTCCGCTTGCCAGGTCCTTGAAATAGATGGTATACTTGCGCCGGCTGACCGTATCCACACCGAAGGCTATTTTGGAGTTATCCGGTGAAACCGAATACCCTGCCACCTGGTAAAAGCTATACCCTTCAGCCATTTCATTGACATTCAGCAATATCTCTTCCGCGGCTTCCATGGATCCTTCCTTGCGGCAATAAATGGGATATTCCTTTCCTTCCTCATAGCGGGTATAGTAATAGTATCCGTTCTTCTTATACGGGACCGATTCATCGGTCTGCTTGATCCGGCCTATGATCTCCTGGTAAATCTTCTCCTGCAATTCTTCAGTATCCTTCATAACCGCCTTGGTGTAATCATTTTCTGCATTCAGGTAATCTATTACCTTCTGGTTCTCCCGTTCCCTCAGCCAGAAATAATCATCTATCCGGGTATGATCATGTATGGTTAAATCTTTTGGGTCCTTGTCTGCAACGGGCGCTTTCATATCGGTTTGATTTGTTGATTGCTGGCATCCTGTACAAATCATAATTATGGCTGCCAGAATAAGTACTACTTTTCTCATGTTGATGTTATTTGTTTCAGCGGAATGGTTTCAATAAAACACCCTGTCTTCGGGAGGCATTATAATCCATAGTATCACATAAACAAGCAGGCCTGGAAATCCAGCGCTGAGAATTGATGCCAGGATATAAAGCAACCTGACCAGGCCGGTATCCCAGCCAAGCCACTCGGCAATACCACCGCAGACACCTGCAATGACACGATTATTTGACCGTGTAAGCCTGGTTTTGTTCATAGAGTTTATAATTTCAGGTTGATCTGTTTTTCAGGATAGTTTTTATACTGTATCAACAGGCCAATGCAGGCCAGGTATTCTTCTATCTCAGCCTCAGAAGCCCTGCGGGCCAGCACATCTATTTTAATAATAAGGTTCTTGGTAACGTTAAAGCCTATGCCCAGGGACTCCAGATAGTTATCAGGCTCATTATCATAAAGGGTTTCCCCTGTATCAGGATCGATCAGCCTGAAATGTATGGGATAAAATTTCCGGTGGGTGCAGAAGGAGAAGATATAATCTTTCTGTCCGTAAAATACAATATTATATTCAATGGTATCAGTGGCAGACATGAGTGCAGACTTTGACTGGCTGTACACGCTAAAGTCCGTATTCAGGTCATAGTAACAATCGCCCAGGGTATGATATTCGACACATTCCTGAGAATTGGCCATTGCCGGCAAAAGAAATATCATGCAAAATAAACCCAGTTTTATATACCTCTTATTCATCGTAATATTTATTAAGAATCAGGATTTCCGGTTATTTCAGCTCTCAGACTATAAGCAGCTTTCCTGAGTTCATTAAAATCCTCTTCGCTCAGGCTTATTTTCTTGCCACCGCCAATAACAAGCTTATTAGAGGATTCTTTTTTTACGGTAGTCTCAGAATCTTCAGTAACCAGCCTGTCGTATATATCCTTTATTGGTTGTAAATCACTCAGCATGCTTGTAATGCTCTCATCCTCCTCAAGGCTCTCTGCAAAACTCACAAGGTTATCAATTGCATATTTCTGTTCGGCCAGGTGTACAATAACCTCACCTGTTTCTTCATAGGTATCAACCATATTAATTGCCAGGTACAGGCTTTCAATAAAAGCCCCTGTTGATAGAAGGGCAATGGTGCCGGGCCTTCTGTTTTTTTCACAATAGAACAGCATGTTTACAAAAGCATCATTGGAAATTATAAACAGGGTATCGAGGTATTCAACATTTTCCCGGGCACGGTTGATCAGGACATCGTTCACTGCTCCCGTTAACCGGACTGCCTCACTCATGGTCTGAACCGTTTCCAGGTAATCCAATGTTTCCTGGTGACGGCCGAAGAGGGCTGAGTAGGCAAGATCCGTAATATATACACCCAGGTTCAGGGTCTGTGACTTCATGTCGAAATACAGGTCAGCATTGGCCGGTGGATTTAAAACACTTCCAAGGTAATCAAGTTTGCTCACATCAATAATGCTCAGCATTTCTGCAGGCGAAGGACAGAGATGGTACACTTTTTTGACCTGGTCAATACGGTCAGCTATCTCATCAGATTCTTCAAGTGTCAACTCACCCAGGCCCGTTCTGTCGGATTTTGTTTCTGAACGGCATCCGGATAAAAGGACCGCAGCAATTAGCTGAATCAGGAAAACTCTAAGTAATAAGTTCATAATAATATATTTTATTCTTATTATCAGCCGGTTAACAAAGATAATACTATAATTTCAAATTTATATTATTAAAAAAGGCAATCAGCTTTGCCAGCCATCTGAACTGTAAGGCTATGTATAGCAGGACAGTCATTAGCCAGAGAACAAGCACGTTGAATGTTACTGTGTCCAGCACCAAGTTCCCGACCTGTTTGTAAGCCGAAAAGAAATGTGCCCTTCCAAGTCTTGACTCCGGCATCTGGTATACGGGTTCCGTCTTCCTTATAAAGAGGTCCGGTGTCTCGTAAACCTTTTTTAGAACTGACCGGTTCAGAACCAGGTCTGCAAGACTTTCATTGTAGTAATTCTTTTTCAGTTCTACAAGCCTGTCCGCACCTCCATAATCATCGATTAATGAATCTATGATCTTCTTTTCCTCAGACCTGATATTAGTCATTGCATCCGATAATTTTTCCTGAAGGACTCCGAGATACTCACTGACCTGTCTGCGGACTTCCCCATTATAAGCTTCCGGGGTCAGTTCAGCATAACACCCCAGTGGTATCTGGCTGTGAAAAACATCCAGGCTGTTCCGTATAAGGGCCAGTAAGCTGGCAGATTCTTCAGTTTTTTCCTCATCATCAACTATGGCATCCAGATCTGCCATACGCTCCTTAATCAGTGGTATCAGATGCTGCAGGTTATAGGATATATTGCTTTCCAGTTGTTTATTATCGAAAAAATGGGCCTGGTATTCATTATTACGGAACTGGTTTACAGCAAGCGCTTCGTAGGCCCAGCGAGAAGGCATGATATCCCCCACAATTGGTACATTCTGATGGGAAGCCACTGAATAATGGAGTTTATCGAACTTGACAATAACACCTGCCAGCAGGATCTGAGGGACCAGCAGGAAGGGAACTACAATGTAAATTGCAACTACAGACTTCAGTCCGTCCGATATATTCATTCCCAGCAAGTTGGCAAAACAGGCCGTGGAAAACAGGATGAGCCAGTAGCTGAAGGTCAGTCCCTTTATCTGCAATATTGCGTTGGCAATAAGTACAAAGCTGATAGTCTGGAAGGCTGAAAGCAGGAAGAGGAAAATCACTTTAGACAGCAGGTAGGAAGTCCGGCTGAGGTTCAGGAATGATTCCCTCGCAAGTATCTTCCTGTCTTTTATGATTTCTTCAGCAGAAATGATCATCCCGAAGAAAAGGGAGACGATAACAGACATAAACAGATAGGCAGGGAGGTTTTCATTTTTGCTGAAAACATACTGTAAAGGAGCCCCTGCTTCCCCGCTTACATACTTTGTAAAGTAACCCAGGATCATGGCCATAAGGGGAGTGACCAGGAGGGCGATTATCAGGTACTGCCTGTCGGCTATTTTTGTAAGAAAATTTCGAATGCTGAAAATCTTGAACTGAGTGATAAGGCCCGGTATCCTGGTTTCTATTTCAGGTATCTGACCATCGGAAGAAGGCTGGCTCAATTTTGCTTCTATGTTCTGACGATATGTATTATACCATTCCTTCGGACTCCTTCGTCGCTCTGCAGTATATTCCCCGTGCTCGTCGACCGACTTTGCCTCAACGATCTGCAGTATCTCCTCAGTATCGACATTTCCACAGGTGGGACAATCATTCTCGGCAGAGTCTACCCTTTCGGTCTCTTCCTTGAAATACCTGAGGGCCTCCACCGGATCACCCTGGTATATGGGATAACCTCCTCTGTCCAAAACGAGAAGACGGTCGAACATTTTAAACAGTTCAGAGGAAGGTTGATGTATAACGACCATGATCAGTTTACCCCTGACAGCCTGTTCCTTTAGCAGGTACATGACATTTTCGGAGTCAGTGGATGAGAGTCCGGAAGTAGGTTCATCCACGAATAATATGTACGGACTCCTTATCAGCTCCAGGGCAATATTAAGTCTTTTTCGCTGGCCCCCGCTGATAAACTTATTCAGGGGTGTTCCTACCTTGAGATGCCTGCTCTCAAATAGTCCCAGCTCCGATAAAATGTTGTTTACAGCTTCATTGATCTCTTCTTCAGTCTTATTGGCAAGGCATAGTTTGGCATTAAAGTACAAATTCTGAAAAACGGTCAGTTCCTCTATCAGCAGGTCATCCTGGGGTATGTTTCCGATCAGGCCTTCCAGCCGGTCGGAATCGCTCAGGTTCTCACCGTTTATGAGTATCTCACCGGAACTCAGTTTCAGGCTCCCGTCGAATATTTTGATCAGGGTGGATTTCCCGGTACCGCTCCCGCCCATTATGCCTACCAGTTGGCCTGATTCTCCGTAAAAACTGAATTTCTGAATGCCATTCTCGCTCCGGGGGAAATAATATTCAATATCGCGTGCAAGAAAGTGTATCTCCCCTGCAGTCCTGGACTGATGGAAACTGCTTGAAATATCACTGTAATAAATGGGGCTCATGGATTGACTCCTGATGGAGCATCCTCTGGGAAGCAGGTAAACATACCTTGGGAAAATATACTTTCCGTTCAGTTCCAGTTTTTCACTGCCAGTATAATGAAAGAGATAGGTATCGGCCCGTTTGATCTGCATGACCAGTATCTGTCCGCTCAGCTTGTCTTTTTGCAGGTGCTTTATTTCAGTAAAATGAAATGCCTTGTCATCGGAGACTACCAGTACGCTATCACGATCAGGGACCTTATAGAATTTATCGGTAATAAAAGCCCTGCAGTTATTAAACTCCTGCCTTGAGATCATCAGTCCATCCGAAATGGTTATAACCGAGTCACTAACCGTTTGCGAAAAGTCAGCATCATCGAAAGCAGATGATTCGAAATACTTCATAAACTGCAATAAACTGAGCAGTATCCTGAATTTATTCCTTATATGAAGTTCCTGGTTTATTTCGCTGCAGATAGTAAGTATCTTAACAGAGAGCGATGATGTTTTCTTGCTCTTCCGGACTGACTCAGGCTCCTCGATCTCTGTATAATAAAAATCGAATATGGCCAGGTATTTCTCAGCCTGTTTAACGCTCAGTTCCTGGTTCAGGAAGGATTCAACAAAGTTACGTGCCAGGAGCATCACAGTTTCCCTGTTAATACTTGCAATGATTGCAAACAGTTGCATCAGGGCATGTAGCATTGATTCGTTCATAGCTGCTTATTCTGCGATTATAGGGTGAGACTGCATGAAGTATGGCCTATTATTACCCTGGATCTTTTGCAAGGGACGTTTTCCCTCTAAAAACAAGCCCTAATCTGACCGTACCATCCTTCGCCCGGTTGAAATCAACATATCCGTCATGTGATTCCATTATTAGCTGAGCCAGGGCAAGTTCAATGCCCAGCCTGAGATTCATCTGCTTTCCGCTCTCGGTATAATGAACAGCCAGTTCATTCAGTTGCTTTTCCGAATAATTCTTGCCAGTGAATGTCAGTTCACAGACAATGTAATCCTTACTATTGGTAGTTGAAATTGAAATGGTTTCCTTTTCTTCAGAATAATCAAGGGCATGGTCAAGAAGGTTGGCAAGGCAAGAGATAAGAAGGTCAAAGTCCCCGAGAATGGTAGCATCCTCTATGTGGTCAAGCCTGACATTTATATCCTTCTCCTTTATCCACTCGGCGGTTTCCACAAGTGTATATTCAATTAGCTGCTTCAGTGATATATCTTCTTTTTCAATGCTTGTCTCCTTAGCTTTAAGTGCCGAAATCTGCTCGGCCATCTTAGAAAAACGCTCCAGCTTAATTACTGATGAATCAAGTATATTGATCACTCCCACCAGCTCTTCCGACTGTATCTTGTCCTTCAGCATGTGTACGGTTCCCATGATCCTGTTCAGCGGAGTCCTGATCTCCCTTGTAATCATCTTCAGTATCTCTGTTTTGATACCATCCGCACTCAGCAGTTCAATATTGGCCTTCTCCAGTTCCTTTAGTATCTGCTTGTTTTTTTCGCGCAGGAAATACGTCTCAAGTGCATGATTAATGGATGTCCTGACTTTATCAGCCTGTAAGGGCTTGTTGATATAACCATGTATGTGCCCGTTATTAACTGCTTCAACCACAGTCTCGAAATCAGTATAGGCAGTTAAGAGGAACCTGCGTATCTCGGGGTATTCCCTGGCGACGATCTCCAGGAGTTCCGTACCCATCATCTGTGGCATCCTCTGATCCGTTACCAGCACCTGAATATCCTGGTTTCGAATAATCTCCAGGGCTTTGGTGGGATCCTCGCAGAGGATGATATGGTAGTCCCTTTCAAAGGTGGCCTGGAACAATATCAGGTTCGTCTGCAGGTCATCAACATATAGGATATTTGCCTTGATATTGTTATTTTCTTCCATTATATATCAAACATACAGGTTTTTCCTGTACTTTTTCCCAAGCATCAATGATTTTCATCACCGGTAATACCATAATTATCAAACTTATCCGTAAAACCACTTCTCTTCAGGGAATGAATATAAAAACAAATCTGACAAGTTCGTTAGCCTCAGCAATAAAGAGGGCATTGTATGCAGGCCTTTGTACCGGTGTTCTTTTAAATGGATCCTTTTGGCCGGGGATAGAATGGTTATCATCGTCAATATTTTTTTTTCATGCAAATATAGAATTTTGGCGACTTGAACCCTACCTCCTCATTCTCTTTGCCAAGGGAATATGAAGTTAAAATTGATAACTTTAACCGCTTTTTACAGCCGGATCAATGAACCATACGGATTATTATCAGATTATTGCTGACACACTGGGGATCAGGTCCAGCCAGGTAAAGTCTTGTATTGAGCTGCTTCAGGGAGGTGCGACAATTCCTTTTATCAGCCGGTACAGGAAAGAGGCTACCGGCGGACTGGATGAGGTCATGATCTCTGATATCAGGAAACTGCATACAAAGCTTGAAGACCTTAATCAGAGGAAAAAGGCAGTGCTTAAAAGTATAAAGGATCAGGGAAAACTGGATCCTGAGCTTGAAAGCCGGATCAAAGCGGCAGATAGCCTGACGGAAGTGGAAGACCTTTACCTTCCCTATAAGCCTAAAAAGAAAACACGGGCCTCGATCGCCAGGGAAAAAGGGCTCGAACCGCTGGCTCACATCATCCTCATGCAGAAGGAAATCGGGATAGAAGAGAAGGCAGAAGAATTCATTTCAGAACAGGTTCCTACATCTGATGAGGCCCTGCAGGGAGCCAGGGATATTGTTGCAGAATGGATCAATGAGAATAAAAAGGCACGGGATCTGGTAAGGCGTCATTTTGCAGGAGGGGCCATGATCACTTCCAGGGTAGTCCCTAAAAAAGAAGCTGATGGAATAAAGTATAAGGACTACTTTGATTTCTCAGGCAGCCTGCATAAATGTCCCTCCCACAGGATACTGGCCCTTTTCAGAGGTGAGGAGGAAAAAATACTCAGGCTGGATATTTCTCCTCCCAGGGAAGATGTAATCACTTCCCTCGATAAAAACTATGTCACCGGTATCAGCAAGGTCTCTGAACATCTGAGGACAGCCCTAGGGGATTCCTATAGCCGTCTTTTGAAACCCTCAATTGAAAATGAGTTCCGCAGGAAAGCCAAGGAGGATGCCGATGAGGAGGCGATCAAAGTCTTTACCGATAACCTGAGGCAGCTCCTGCTGGCCCCTCCGCTTGGACAAAAAAGGATCATGGCTATTGATCCGGGATTCCGGACAGGATGCAAGCTGGTCTGTCTTGATGAGCAGGGAAATATCCTGCACAATGAGACTATTTATCCCCATCCTCCGCAGGAAGAAAGGAAAACTGCAGCAAAAAAGATAACTACCCTGACAAATGCCTACAAGGTAGAGGCAATTGCCATAGGTAACGGAACAGCCGGCCGTGAGACGGAACACTTTATCAGGAAACTGAAATTCACTACAGACCTCCAGGTATTTGTGGTAAGCGAAAACGGGGCATCTGTTTATTCCGCTTCTAAACTGGCCCGCCAGGAACTTCCCGAATATGACGTAACTGTCAGGGGTGCCGTTTCTATAGGACGAAGGTTGATGGATCCTCTGGCGGAACTGGTGAAAATAGATCCAAAATCCATTGGGGTCGGTCAGTACCAGCATGATGTAAACCAGCAAAAACTGAAAGAAAGCCTGGACACTACAGTTGAAAGCTGTGTCAACAGGATAGGTGTTAATGTAAACACTGCCAGTCAGTCATTGCTCAGCTATGTATCCGGACTGGGTCCGCAGCTGGCTGAAAACATTATCAGGTACAGAAAAGAGAATGGCAGCTTCCACTCCCGCAAACAGTTAATGGATGTTCCGAAAATGGGACCCAAGGCATTTGAACAGGCAGCCGGGTTCCTGCGTATTGACAATCCGGACAACCCCCTGGATAACAGTGCTGTACATCCTGAAAGCTACCATATTGTTGAGGCAATGGCAGCCGAACTTAAATGCAGCATACCCGATCTGTTGAAGGATGCCGGACTCAGGTCGAAGATCAGCCTTCAGGATTATATTAAAGATGAAATCGGGCTGCCGACCCTGCAGGATATTATGAAGGAACTGGAGAAACCCGGCAGGGATCCGAGGCAACAGATAAAAATTTTTGAGTTCTCCAGTGATGTTTATAAGATAGAGGACCTGGCACCCGGGATGATCCTTCCCGGGATTGTCACGAACATCACCAATTTCGGTGCTTTTGTAGATATAGGAGTGAAACAGGACGGGCTGGTGC
>CAZILN010000245.1:0-1816 GCA_964540005.1 uncultured Bacteroidaceae bacterium
AAGCAGATGTTCCAGTGGAATTATGAAAGCAGCATTATACAGTTTTCCGAGGTCAGGCAACATTACCTGATGGGTGGATACCAGCACGAGTTTAGTGAGGAATTCGGGATTGAACCAACGGCCGTACTGAAGTTTAAAGAAAATTTGGAATTGCAGGCAGATATCGGAATTATAGCCAGGTATAAAGGTACGGTATGGGGAGGAACCATTTTCAGGCCCATGTCATCAGTATCAATACTCCTGGGCTTTGACTTTGATCCTATAACATTCGGATATGCCTATGACATGACCCTGGCTGGTGTGAAGGCCAACAGCTTTGGCTCTCATGAACTGTTGCTCATTTTCAAGCTGGATAATTTTATTATGAAGTAATCGGCTTCAGGGCTAGCTATTTCTGAATATATTTCATATAATTGAGGTGCCTGTTTGAGCACCTCTTTTATTTTTAGTAATCATAGATTCACTAACTAATGAACGTATTAATCCTAGGTTCCGGCGGACGGGAACACACCCTTGCATGGAAGATCGCACAATCAGATCTCTTAACTCAGTTGTTCATCGCCCCGGGCAATGCAGGTACTTATGAACTGGGCACCAATGTTGACCTTAACATAACTGATTTTGACAGTATTGCCGGTTTTTGCCTGGAGAAAGATATCACAATGATAGTTGTGGGTCCCGAAGCCCCCCTGGTGGCAGGCATATCAGATTATTTTAATGAACGTCCTGAATTAGAAAAGATCAGCGTGATCGGTCCCTCTCAGAAGGGAGCCATGCTGGAAGGGAGCAAGCAGTATGCCAACGAGTTCCTTAGCAAATACAATATTCCTACAGCCGGATTCCTTGCCGTAACAAAGGACCGGTACCAGGAGGGGGTCAGTTACATGCAGAGCATGGAAGCACCTTACGTATTGAAGGCAGACGGACTGGCGGCAGGGAAGGGGGTAGTGATACTTGAATCCCTGGAAGAGGCAAAAACAGAACTTAAGGATATGCTGGAAGGGAAATTCGGTGCGGCCAGTGAGACGGTTGTTATCGAAGAATTCCTGTCAGGGATTGAACTGTCAGTCTTCGCTGTTACTGATGGCAATTCCTACCTGCTGTTTCCCGAAGCAAAGGACTATAAAAGAATAGGGGAGGGAGACACCGGACTGAACACAGGGGGCATGGGCGCTGTTTCACCTGTTTCTTTTGCTGATGCCCTGTTCCTCAAGAAAGTGGAAGAAAATATAGTTAAACCGACTATACGCGGACTGAAAAAAGAGGGAATAGACTACCTGGGATTCCTGTATTTCGGACTGATGAATTTGATAGGTAATCCTTACGTAATAGAATATAATGTCAGGATGGGGGACCCTGAAGCGGAGGTGGTCATACCTAGAGTAAAAAATGATCTCCTGGAAATATTCAAGGCTGCTGCAGAAAAAAAACTGGATACAATGAACCTGGAGGTTGATCCCCGGACTGTATGTACCGTTGTTATGGTATCAAAGGGCTATCCCGGATCATACGAGAAAGGGAAGGAAATTTATAACCTGGAGAAGGTTCAGAACAGTATTGTCTTTCATGCCGGCAGTAAAAGATCGGGCGGAAAGACTCTTACCAGCGGTGGGCGGGTCCTGGCCGTCACCTCATACGGAAATGACAAAACAGAGGCGCTCGCGAAAACCTACAGGAATGCAGAAGTAATTGATTTTGAAGGTAAAAACTTCAGGAGGGATATCGGGTTTGACATCTAGCGGTCCGGGAACACTATCAACTACCAGCATAAGGAGCTGACGTATAGAATTGCCCCGAATAATTTAAAATTAATTCA
>CAZILN010000246.1:0-46617 GCA_964540005.1 uncultured Bacteroidaceae bacterium
GGTCACAGTATAATTATGTTTTCACTCATATTCAAATTCACAGTTCGCAATTTCTGGAGGCAGCGTTTTTATCATCTAATAACCATCGCGGGACTTTCCCTGGCATTTGTGGCGGCCTTCTTCATACTGGTGTGGGTGAATCATGAATTGAGCTATGACCGTTACCATCCTGAACATGACAGATTATACCGCTTAAGCTATGCCTATCAGTATGAGGATCGCCAATCGCATTTTGCACGGACCGCCATGGACTGGGTCCTGTACCTGAAAGATTACTTTCCGGAAATTGAAGAGGTCATCCGGCTGGCCCCAATGAGAAACACCAGTGTACGGATAGGCGAGAACAAATTTTATACACCCCGGTTCTTTAATGCCGATTCATCTGTTTTCAAGGTATTCGGACTGGATCTTCTCAGTGGTGATCCGGACAGGGTACTGACCAGTCCAAGATCAGTGGTGATCAGTGAAAACATTGCCCGGAAATATTTCGGGACAGTAGACCCGGTGGGGCAGACCATTTATTCCGGCCATCAGTTCGACACAGCACAGTATCTGTTTACCATTACCGGAGTCATGGAGGATACTCCGGTTAACTCTCATTTTCATTTTGATATCCTTGGCTCTATTGATGATCCTGAACAGCATATTGGCTGGTCATACAACTACCTTTTACTCCATGAAGGAAGCAGGGCAGAGGAGATACTGGCAAAATTCCCCGATTTCCTGAAGGAGCACCTGCCCGAAGAGAATATAGGGTACTATACCCCGGTCTTACAACTGGTCCGTGACATTCATCTGTATTCTGAAAAAGACCGGGAAATTGAACCAAACGGGAAGGCTTTGTATGTCATCATTTTTATTATTGTTGCCTGCCTGCTGCTGGGCATCGCCTTTATAAATTATGCCAACCTCCAGCTGGCAGCTATCAATAAAAAAATGGGATTTATTTACCTGAACCGTATAGTCGGGGCCCGTATAAGGGATGTCCTGAAGTTTATCTCTTTCGAATCCTTCTTGAATAGTTTTCTGTCTGTTGTGATAGGGATACTCTTGCTGATAGCAGGAATACCTGCATTTAACCGATTCTTTGGTTACCAGCTGAGCCTTGATCAGACAATGATCTGGATACAGATTGCACTACTGGCTATGTTGCTCCTGGGGGTGGGAATGTTCCTTGGGGCTTACCCGGTCCTCTTGCTTCGCATCAAAGAAAGACTGTCCCAGCTGAGCGGAAGGATCTTTTACCAGAAAGGTTTCAACCTCGTCCAGGAAAAAAGGGGGGTGGGATCCAGGACTGTTTTGGTCATCCTTCAGTTTCTTATTTCAATTATCCTGATCTTCTCTACTATCATCATTTACCTGCAGGTGGAGTTTATGCTCGGTGCCGGAATTGGCAGCGGTGACAGGAGCATACTGGTCATGAAGAACCTGCCCCGGCAACTGGTTTATAATTACAGTATATATAAAGAGGAATTACTGGGGAATCCGTTGGTAAGGGAGGTCAGCGCCAGTATGGAAGAACCCTCGGCCGACGTCATGGATGCCATGCGCTATGAGATCACAGGAAGGGATGATCTGAGCGGGGACCAGTTTATAGCAGTTATGCCCTGTGATCATACCTTCCTTGAGTTCTATGATATTCCCCTGGTGGCCGGACGGAATTTCCCTGAATACCAGGGCATGGAAGCCAGGGAGCATTATATCATCAATGAATCAGCCGTAAGGAGCCTGGGTTTTGAGAGCCCGGAGGATGCCATTGGACAGCCTTTCAGGCTGCTTTTTCAATACCAGGAAATATTCGTAGGAGGAGAGATCATCGGGGTCTCAAAGGATTTTCACTTTTATAGCATGGCGAAGCCGGTCAGGCCAATGGTAATGTTCCAGAAAGATATATGGTTCGATTGTTACCTTATCAGGATAGATGAAGAGAAATTCAGTGAAGCAGTTGCATATGTGGGTGATATCTGGGACCGTGTTTTTCCTGACTATCCCTTTGATTACGATTTCGTGGATGATCTGTATGGAAATTTGTACAAGAACGAGATCACCCAGGCTCGGGTGCTGGTGGTCTTTACTATACTTACTATCCTTATAGCCTGCCTTGGTTTGATTGGTCTGCTGTCCTACCTGACTGAAACAAAAACAAAAGAGATAGGTATCCGCAAGGTGAACGGTGCATCTACAGTAAGGATATTGTATATACTGGGCAGAAGATTCATACTGTGGATATGCATCGCCATTCTTGTAGCCGCACCTGTTTCAAGGCTGGTTATCAAGCGCTGGTGGCTTCAGAACTTTGTATTCCGGATAGATATGAACTGGTGGATATTTATTGTGGCCGGCTTACTGGTACTGTTGTTGGCATCACTGGCCATTGTGATCCAGACCCTCAAAGCTGCCTCCCGTGACCCGGCAGAATCCCTGCGCTATGAATAAAGATACCCATCCGATCGATCGATCCGATGAATCGATCCGATCGATATCCTATTCATACCTGAGACTATCAGCGGGATTGAGCCTTGCAGTACGATAAACGTGATAAATGGTACTGATCAGGGTCATGAGCAATACAAAAATTCCTGCCATGACGAACACCCACCAGCTTATACCGGTTTTATAGGCGAAATTCTGTAACCATCTGTTCATGCTGTAATAAGAAACCGGACATGCTATGATCAGTGCAAGCATGATCCATTTGAGGTAATCTTTCAATATCAGCCTGATCAGATCGCTGACCTGCGCCCCGTTAACTTTGCGGATACCAATCTCCTTGGTTTGCTGCACCAGCATAAACGAAACCAGTCCGAACAAACCCAGACAGGCAATAAATATAGCCACAAGAGTAAAATATATGATCACTCTTTCGATTTTCCTGTCTTCATCATAGAGCTGATCTAACCTGTCGCTCAGTAAGAATACTTCACAGGGGAAGTTTGGGGACATCTGGTTCCATTTTTCCCTTATCTGTCCGGATGTTTTCAGCACACTCTGGCTGTTGTCCGACTGAAGCTTTAAAAACAGGTAGTCTGCATTTTCCGGGTTCAGCCTGATTATCAGTGGACTGATCAGCTTATGCAAACTCCGGAAATGGAAATTGCTGACTACTCCTACAACATTTCCATCTGCATCTCCCGATTCTTCGGGCCATGAGGCATTCATCGGATTTTTAAAATCAAATTTACTGACAGCACTTTCATTCAGTAGTATATTCTTATTCTCGCTCACCATATCAGGCAGGAATTTGCGTCCGCTTACAATATCAAATTCCAGCATCTCCAGAAATTTGTCGTCAGTTTCCATAAGGTGAAACAGGGCCTCTTTTTCTTCCCCCTCGTACATTAAATCGGTCCCTACCATAAACCTGACTTCTCCGGGAACCATATTCGAATATGCGTAATCAGCAATATTAGGATCATCGAGTAACTGGCTGGTAAATAGCTCTTTCTTTTCAACAAGTTCTTCTGAAAGAGGTACAACCATAATTAGCTCATGCGAAAAGCCAAGATCCTTGGATCTCATAAACTGAAACTGTTTCAGCATCACTATTGAACAGATAATGAGAATGGCTGATACCAGGAACTGAAACAACATAAGTGTTTTTTTAACCGGTGCTCTTGAGGTGTTCCTGACTGTTTTGGTGCTAAGTAGTTTAATAGATTGGTTACCAGAGAGATAGATACCCGGGAATAAACCAACAATTATCCCCAGGGAAACCGATCCGCACAGGAAAAGGAACCAGAATAACAGGCTCCTGGTATTGATAACAAGGAAGTTTGAGTTTAACAGCCTGTTAAATTCCGGGATAAACAAGTTGGCAAGGATTACGGCTATATTCATGGCAATCATGCTCAGGATTATCGGCTCGGCCAGGATCTGAGTGATCAATTGTTTTCGGGTCGCTCCTGTGATCTTCCGTATGATCATTTCCCTTGACCTGCTTAGAAAGGTGGCCATCGAGAGGTTTATATAATTGATGGCTGCAATAAACAGGATAAAAAGGCCAATGGTGATGAGTATTATCAGACGGGAGATGTTTCCCTGCCTGAAATATCCGACTTGCTCTTCCATGAAATGCAGGTCTTTAAAACTTATCACATCAAACTCGTCCCATCGCTGTTCTGCTGCCATACCTTTCATCTTTTCTTCCAGTTGGTTAAGGCTTGCCTGTTCGCGCAGGGTGAAAAGAGTTGTTGTTACATAACTGTTCCAGCTCTCAAATTTTTCAGGATCCAGGATCTGGTAAAGCGTGCTGAAAGAAACCAGCCCATTGAAATAAAGCGATGAATTGGCAGGGATATCCTCCATAATACCCGTAACGGTCAGTTCATGCTGGCTGTTGACCCTGACTGTCTTTCCAACCGGGTTGACCTCCCCGAACAGGCTGAGGGCCATTTTTTCTGTCAGTACCAGGGAATTCGGCTCATCCAGGACAGTTTCAGGATTCCCTGAGATCAGCTTAAAAGTGAAAAAACTGAAAAAACTGGTATCTGTTACTATTATATCATCGACGGTTACAGGTTCATTGCCGGTATGTAAGGTCAGATCCCTCAGAGTGTAATAATCCAGTCGTAAGGTCCCTTTAATCTCAGGAAACTCTTCTGATAATGTGGGGGCGAGAATGTAAGGGGAATTCCATCCAAGAGTTTTAATAAAATAGATATTGTTCAGATTGTGATGGAATTTATCAGAGCTGATCTCTCGCTGGACCAGCCTTCCGAGCAGGATCACTATTGCCAGTCCAAGTGAGAAGCCTGCAATATTAATGATTGTGTGCAGCTTATTTCTGTATATACTGCGCAGGGCTACAAGGAGGTAATTCCTGAACATATTTTCCCGTTTAGTATTTGATTTCAGAGAAAAAATGAAAACATTCAAATCTGAACCAGATTGACTCAAACTCTGTGCCACGGGGTCTATCTCACACTTTGTAAGCTCTTTACTGTTTTCCTGTTTTATACCAGTTAAGAAATGTGTCTCATAATCACCCAGGAAGTGTTCCGATTTTACACATTATACAAGAATAGCCTGCCGGGTAATTTCATCCCACGGGTAACCCGTTCAGCACTATAGTGCTGCCTTCCCCTTCCTTTGACTTCATGCTGATTGTCCCACCATGCTTTCTCATGATCTGTCTGGCAAGGCTGAGTCCTATCCCGGATCCTTTTTTCTTTTTCGTATAAAAGGGGATGAAAACTTTCTCCAGATCCTCAGATGATAATCCGGAACCTGTATCGGAAACCTGGATCTGGATTTTATGATCTGTTTCACTGGCTGAGATTGAAATTCTTTTAGTGCCAGAGTTGCCTAAGGCATCAATTGAATTGTTCAGGATGTTGATGAGCAGCTGTTCCATCATGCCTTTATCGCAAAAAACATACAGCTCTTCAGGAATTTCCACTGTCATCCGGATCCCATCATCTATAAATTTTTTATCAAATAACACACTCAGGTTATTAACCAGCGGGTACAGGGAGATCCTTTCAAAAGAGGGTTCAGGAAGCAGGGTGACCTTCCTGAAATCTTTAACGAATTTGTCCAGTCCCTTGCTCCTGTCCTCTATGATCTTTAATCCCTCCAGCAAGTCGTGGATCAGTTCCTGGTTCACCTCACCGGCCTGAATAGGCTTATCCCTGTCCTGACCCGCTACCAGCTCGATCAGGGTCTGTGCCGAGGAAACCAGCGGTCCGCTGGTATTCATGATTTCATGGGTCAGCACACGGATGATCTTTTCCCATGATTCAGATTCCCTGTTTTCCAGTTCTGACCTGATATTCTGAAATGACAGGATGTGTACATCTTCCTGCTCAAAACGGATCAGGGCTTTTCTTACTGATAATTCAAGTTCAGTGCCTTCATTCAGTATCCCCGAACTCTCAAGTGTAAAACCCATCAGTTTCTGTTCTCCGGGCTGTAAAAGGGAAATACTCCTGACAAATCCCCTGATCCCGGTTTCAATCTCTGTTAAATTCTGAACATCAGAGATGTTGAAAAGATCTTTGAATGCCTGGTTTTTTATGAGGATCTCTTCATCATTATTATAGGCCAGCAGGGCTGTTCCAGTATGTTCATTGATGGTCTGATAAAACTGTTTCTGTTTGTAGTTTTCTGAATTCTTCTGCTGAGCGCTGAATAGAACATCCTGCATTGACAGGTATAGCTTCTGGAAGGACTTGTCCCGGAATCCTTTAGTACTGAAAAGGCTGATATCATCAAACTGCAAAGATTCGATAAAAGTAGTAAGCTTGGAATTTACCTGGTTCATGTTCCTGATAAACAGTACTACCTGTATCAGAACTACTGCCAGGAGATTTATGAGGATCAGAGGATCATCCCATTTCAGCAAAACAAAAGCATATGCGAACAAAGTGATGCCAAGGGCAATCACTCTCAGGATGACTGACAGGTAGAGTTTCTTATAGACCATATTTTTGGATTTTTCTGTACAGAGTTTGCCTGCCTATATTCAATTCTCTGGCAGTATAGCTGATATTACCTTGGTATTTCCTCAATACCTGCCTGATAATTTCCATTTCGTATTCGTTCATAGACAGGGATTTATTTACATCAAGGGCAGAAACTTCCGGCCCTTTTATAAAAAGGTCCTGTGGCTGAATTCTTGGTTCATCTGAAAGAATAACAGCTTTTTCAACAGAATGTTTCAGCTCCCTGACATTACCCGGCCAGCGATGCTCGCTAATAGCATGAACGGCTGATTCAGAGAATGTTAATCCGGGTTTATCGTATTTATCAGAGAACTTCTTAAGGAAATTTTCAGCAAGCAGCATAATATCACCTTCTCTTTCCCGCAGGGGAGGGATTTCGATGATAATGGTATTGATACGGTAATACAGATCCTCCCTGAATTGTTGCTTCTGTATCAGATCTGGCAAATCTTTATTGCTAGCGCTGATTATCCTTACGTCGACAGGAATCCTTGTATTTGATCCTATTGGTATTATTTCCCTGTTCTGAATGGAGGTAAGGAGTTTGGACTGAAGTCCGGTCGGCAGGTTGCCAATTTCATCGAGGAAGAGTGTTCCTTTGTCTGCAGCAAGGAATTTTCCCGTACGATCCGTTTTTGCATCAGTAAAAGAACCCTTCAGATGTCCGAAAAGTTCACTTTCAAAAAGGCTCCCTGTTAGGCTGGAAAGGTCGACAGAAAGAAAGATCTGGTCAGCCCTTCCGGATTGCCTGTGGATCTCCCGTGCTATGATTTCCTTACCTGTACCGTTCTCACCGCTTATCAGAACATTGACAAGGGTTTTGGCTACCTTGCCAATAGTCTCATAAACCCTCTCCATAGCAGGAGATTTCCCCCTTATCAATTCGAACTGGCGATCAATATCATCGGTAAGTGCCAGTTTCTGTTTTTTTAATTGTCTTAGGTTACATTTGGATTGCCTGAGCTTGAACGCCGTCTGAAGCGTGGATAACAGCTTCTGGTTGTCCCATGGCTTGAGGATAAAATCAATGGCTCCTTTTTGGATTGCCTCTACTGCAAGTTCAATACCTCCATAAGCAGTAATAAAAACAACCGATAGCTCAGGATCATGAGCCAGGATAGCAGATAAGCATTTCAGCCCTTCTGTCCCGGTACTTTCCCCTGCTGTAAAATTCATATCCAGTAAGACAACATCAATATCCTCGTTTTTAAGGGTGCTGATAATGAGTTGCGGCGATTCCAGGGTTATTACCTTCCTGAACCTGTATTTCAGAAAGAGTCTGAGTGAATCCAATACACTCTTATTATCATCCACAATAAGCAGGTTTCCTTCAACTTGATTCATTTTTTCTGATTAAATTCCTGATAAATTTATCAAACCGGTTCGGACAAATCAAATACAATGTATGATTTTGAGACACCTGCTGTGTGAAATTGGAGCATAACGAGTCTATAAGCAGCCGGTGAAATCTATATTAAATAGCTAGTAATAAATGATTTATGTTAAGTGGTATAAGTTTTGATTTTATTCATACTTAAATGGATAATAATGTTAAAGAATTATATTATAACCGCGCTAAGGATCATTGTCAGGAACAAGGTCTTTTCTTCCATAAATATATTTGGTCTGGCACTGGGAATGGCCTGTACTATAGTCATCCTGGTATGGGTGCAGGATGAATTGAGTTATGACAAATTCCATAAAAAAAGTGACAGGATCTATCATGCCTACCTGAGGATTCATGATCCAAGGCTTACTCTTAATTTTCAGCCAACAACCTCCCATGAATTAGGACGGCCCATGTTCGAGGAAATACCTGAAATTATCGATTACACAAGGATGGGCCCCCTGGGAGAGCTGGGGATCAGATATGAAGAAAGGCTTTTCCTTGAAAGCGGTGGCTGGGCCGCTGATCCCAATATTTTTGATATGTTCAGCTATCAATTTGTCTATGGGAGTCCTGGCACAGCGCTGAATGAGCTTAATTCCATAGTGCTGACCGAATCTTTTGCGGCTAAATACTTCGGAAAAGAGGAGCCAGTAGGTAAGGTTTTGAGAATCAATAATTTGAATGATGTTACAGTGACTGCAGTGATTCGGGACCTCCCGGCCAATACCCACCGGAGGTTTGATTTCCTGATCCCTTTCCAACTACAATCAACCTTCGGGATTTATATCGGGGAATCGGGTGATTACTTTGCCAATTGCATGTTTCATAACTATGTATTACTCGATGAAGATGCTGACCCGGATTCTGTCAACGAAAAAGTCATAAAGCGTTTTAATTTTCAGGATGCTAATTTCAGCGGGGAGGCATTCCTTGTTCCCCTGCCTAAAACCAATCGCTACAGTATGGTAGGTGGAGATATCCTGATATATCTGTTGTTTACACTGGGTTTATTGATATTGATAATTGCCTGCATTAATTTTATGAATCTTTCTACAGCCCGGTCGACCACGCGCATTAAGGAAGTAGGTATCCGGAAAGTATTTGGAGCAGAACGAAAGCACCTGAACAGGCAGTTTATGGGAGAGACCCTGGTGTATTCCCTGATTGCCCTGAATTTTGCCATCATACTCGTAAAGTTGTTCCTGCCGGCCCTTAATAACCTTACCCGGAAAGAGATGAGCCTTAATTATTTTGATCCTGTATGGATCATGCTGTGTATACTGATATGGCTGTTTACCGGAATTGTTTCAGGAAGCTATCCGGCATTGTTGCTCTCAAAAATGAGGCCGGTAAGGATATTCCAGCAGCAGGGAAAGGGAGAAAAGAGGCGGACACCTATGAGAAAGATCCTGGTAATTATTCAGTTCTCTTTCGCGGCACTGTTTTTAATCACCATACTCGTCGTAAACAGGCAATTCTATTATATGGATCATACCAATCTGGGTTTTAATAAAACCGACCTGGTCTATATACGGCTGAGGGATGAAACCAGGGAGAAGTCAGCTTTGCTCAAAAATGACCTGTCCCGGATCCCTGGCATTATGAAGATTACCAATACCTCTCATCTTCCGGTATTGATTGCAGGAGGTTACTATCAGGAATGGGGTAGGCCGGATGATGATATTAAATACCTCTGTGAAACCCGTGTGGATTATGACTATCTGCAAACTCTCGGACTGGACATGGCCCTGGGGCGATATTATTCGAGTGAATTTCCTGGTGACTCAGCATCATCGGTGGTGGTTAATGAAATGGCGATCAGCCAGATGGACCTTGATGATCCCATTGGAAAATCATTTTTCTACCAGGGTGAGTACTATACTATCATAGGGGTTATCAAGGACTTCCATCATGTGCCCCTGGTCATGAACATTACCCCGCTGATATTCAAATTACAACCTGAAGCGAATGATTATATGCTGGTTCGCATAAGTTCAGACGGAACCGGAGGCCGGTCCGGCGCAATGGACCGGATAAAATCAACCTGGGAACAGGATTTCCCTGAAAATCCTCTTGAATATAACTTCCTGGAAGATTACAGGTTTCCCCAGGAACAGATGGTCATAACTGCCGAGAGGCTGGTGTTTTTGTTTACTATTCTGGCTGTTATAATTTCCTGCCTGGGATTATTTGGATTGTCTACCTTCATGGCTGAGAGACGGGTAAGAGAAATAAGCATCAGGAAAGTATTCGGCTCCTCTGCCTATAGCCTGGTCACCCTGCTATCCAGGGATTACCTTAGGCTGGTCCTGGTAGCAACAGGCATAGGCTTGCTGGTTGCCATCCCTGCGGTACATAAGTTACTGCAGGCCTTTGCCTACAGGATTGAAATGAGGGTATGGATGTTTGCACTGGTGGCAGTTATCCTTTGCCTGTTGGCAATACTTACCGTAGGATTCCAGGCCATGAGGGCTGCACATAAGAATCCTGCTGATACACTGCGTTATGAATAGGATACCCGATCGGATCGATCGATCCGATGAACCGATCCGATGAACCGATCCGGTCGGGTTATACTTCCCTCAGCTTCCACCTTCCTTTCCTGAAAAGGTACAGACCCCAGACGGCCATAACAGATTCTGCAAAAATAATTGCCAGGGCCACTCCTTTTTCGGCCCAGCCAAGCTGAATCGCCAGCAAATATGCCAGCGGGATCTCAATCAACCAGAAGCAAAAGAAGTTGATCATTGTTGGCGTGCCTGTATCGCCTGCCCCGTTCAGTGCCTGTATCATAACCATTCCCAATGCATAAAGCACATATCCGTAACTTATGATCCTAAGGCAGGTGATCCCGCTCTCTATTACTATGGGATCATCTATGAACAGCTTAATGAAAAATCCCGGTATTGCAATAAAGATCAATGATACGCAACCCAGAAAGATCATGTTTGCCTTACCGGTTGCCCATACGGCGCGCTGGGCCCTGTCAGGTTTTTTAGCCCCCAGGTTCTGTCCTACAAGTGTGGCAGCTGCATTGCTCAGTCCCCATGAAGGTAGCAGTGAGAATATGATAACCCGTATGGCAATAGTATATCCGGCCATTACCTCTGAACCAAATTCAGATACAATGCGTACCATTCCGATCCAGCTGGTAGTAGCAATTAATAACTGTCCTATGCCCCCCAGTGAAAGCCGTAGCAGACGCAGAAGGATAGCCAGATTGACATAGAGGTGCCTTGCCATCAGTTTAATTCGTCCCCTGCCATTAAATAGCAGGTAAAACTGGTACATAACTGCTATTCCCCGGCCTATATTTGTTGCTATTGCCGCTCCTTTAATCCCCAGTTCGGGGAATGGTCCTATGCCAAAAATAAGACAGGGATCCAATATGATATTGATCAGGTTCGCCAGCCACAGCACTCGCATTGATATAGCGGCATCACCCGAAGATCTGAAAATCGCATTAATTATAAACAATAGCATTATGATCCCGTTACCTCCCAGCATAATGGCAGTATACATGAAACCCTCACTGATCATTTCATTATCAGCACCCATAAGGTTGAGGATGCTGGAAGCCATAAGGGCGCCAGGGATGGCAATCATCAGGCTGACCATCAAACCTGTAAATATAGCCTGGAAAGCTACCATCGAGGCCCTCTCATATTTTTTTTCCCCTATCCTTCTTGAGACTAAGGCGGTTGTTCCCATAGCGAGGCCCATGCCAACGGCATATACAATGGTTAATAAGGATTCAGTTATACCAACAGTGGCTACGGCATCAGGCCCCAGCTTGCTTACAAAGAAGATATCGACAACAGCAAAAACCGACTCCATCATCATTTCCAGCACCATAGGTACTGAAAGAAGAAAAATGGCCCTTCTGAGTCTGCCTTCCGTGAAATCATGGTCCGTTCCAGCAATGGCTTCACGAACATCGTTGAGGAACTGTTTAAGTTTTATTTTGGATATATGTAAAAGATTCATAATGCAATGAATGGAAAAATTAAATACAGGAATATAGTAAAATGGATGAATAGAGAGATAGTGAAGGTGGCTCGCAGCTGGCAGAGAGCTGCAGAATTATTGCTTTACACGCTTGGCTGTGTAAAACAGAATGATGGGGTTATGCTGATAATTTTCATCTCTCTTGAGTCTAAAGTTGGTATAAAAATATAAATTCTCAGGAAATTATGAACACGGGATCCTGAAATATCTGAAAAAATGCGATTTAATCGGTGTATCAGGACAGGTAGTTTGATAATACATCCGAAAGCTGTTCCAGTTTCACTGGTTTGGACAGGTAGGCATTGCATCCAGCTTTTATTGCCATATCACGGTCATTGGCAAAGGCATAAGCCGTCAGGGCAATTACCGGCAGGGTTTGATTGCTCTCCCTGATCAGCCGGGTTGCATCTATGCCGTTCATATTCGGCATCCGGATATCCATGAATACCAGGTCAATCAGCTCTCCCGATTCAAATATCTCCATCACCTGAATACCATCTTTGGCCCATATGATCTTTGCCCCGGCTTTTCGAAGATATGATTCCAGGAAGAGGTAATTGGATGAATCGTCTTCTGCTATCAGTATGCTTTTGGTAGACAAGTCAGGTCTTATTAATTGCCGCTCTGTTACCGGTTGCTTGATTTCAGTAATAACATCCTTTTTCCGGATCTCTTTTACAGGCAGTCTGAAATAGAAGGTAGAACCCTGTCCTGGTGAGGATTTTACCCTGATATCGCCTCCCAGTAATTCAATCAGATTCTTGGAAATAGCCAGTCCGAGACCGGTCCCCCCGAACTCACTGCTGACCGATTCATTCACCTGTCTGAACCGGTCAAAGATGATATCCTGCTTATCGGCTGAGATACCTATACCCGTGTCTCTTACAAATAATTCTGCATGGCTTTCTTTTATTATCCTGAAACCGATTTCTACATACCCCTCGAGTGTGAATTTCAGCGCATTGCATACCAGGTTATTCAATACTTGTCCTAACCTGATCTGGTCAGTATGCACAATCAATTCAATATCATCCGGGACACTGGTCCTTATCTGTATATGCTCCTTACTGAGCATTATTTTTTCCTCTTCAGACTGCGAGTAAATTTCAGAAATGAATGTATTAAGGTTGGTATCTTTCATTACAATTGTTATATCCCCTGCCTCAATTTTTGATATGTCAACAATATCATTAATAATGAGAAGGAGTTCATTTCCTTTATTTTTAATTA
The DNA here is from genome assembly GCA_964540005.1 of uncultured Bacteroidaceae bacterium. Lineage (GTDB taxonomy): Bacteria > Bacteroidota > Bacteroidia > Bacteroidales > SM23-62 > CAZILN01. Next base: position 13,072 of record CAZILN010000246.1, read on the forward strand.
TTTTAAGATATTCACCCCTGTCCTCACTTGATAATTCCTCGTTACCTATAAGTTCGGAGAATCCTAAAATTGCATTCATGGGTGTCCTGATCTCATGGGACATATTTGCCAGGAAGGCAGTTTTAAGCCTGTCTGATTGTTCGGCTTTATCCTTGGCTATTTTAAGACTTTCTTCAAATTGTTTCTTTTCAGTGATATCCTTAATAGCTCCATAAATTGAAACCACCCTTTTTTCAACATCGCTCCATACAGGTTTTGAATTATCGCTGACCCAGATGATCCGGCCGGATTTAGTGATCATCCGGTATTCCATGACGGAAGTATTATTCCTCATCAGGGTTGAAAGCTGATCATAAGTTTGAACCATATCATCAGGGTAAATGAGCGTTTCCCACCCCCCGGATTTCTTGATTTCTTCAAGTGAAAATCCAGTCAATTCTTTCAGGGCTCCTCCAACCCATTCAATCTGCAGGCTGCCGTCAGCATTGACCTGGTAGGTGTAGGCAAAATCAGAGCTCAGTTCAGTTATCATCCGGTATTGCTTTCGGCTGGTCTCCAGTTCATTCTCAGCTTTTCTGCGATCTGTAATGTCCCTGTATATTCCGTATACAGCCTCCTGTCCGCTGCCGATTTTTATAGGCGTTCCCAGTAAAGAAATATTAATAAGATGTCCGTCCTTGTGTTTGCGTACAGTTTCCAAACCGATATTCTTTCCTTTGGCCAGGGTCCGGGTCAGATTCCGGGCTTCTTCTTCATATCCTTGGGGCACTATAAGTTTATCGACATATTTTCCAATGACCTCATCCGCGGAATACCCGAATAGTTTTTCAAATTCATTATTGACACGCAACAGTTTACCCTCCTTATCTGTAACAACTATCGTTTCGGGAGAAACCTGGAATAATTGTTCAAAATGGGCCTTTTCGACCTGTATCTCATCATAGGCCCGTTTCGTTTGGATGCTGAAGCTGATCTGTGTTGATACGAATTTTAAAATCTCCAGGTCCTGGTCCACATAAGCATTTTCATCTTTGTAATGCTGCATTACCAGTGCCCCGATGATCTCTTCCCTGATTTTCAGGGGCACACCCAGCCAGATCTTACTCGGAGTACCAACATCTTCCACTTCTCCCGCCTTTACCAGTTTTTCGATTTCCTTATCTTTTATCAATAGAGGCATGTCATTGCGGATTACATACCCTGTAAGGGATTTCTTAGCCGGAAATACTTCAAAACTGTCCTTTTCATCGACGAAGAATGGGAGCGATAAGGTGTCGTCTTCCTGATTATAGAGAGCAATGAAAAAGTTGGTGGTATCGAAAATATTTCCAAGTTCATGCTGAATGACCAGGAAGAGCTCATTAAGGTTCTTTGTATGGTCAACCGCATTCGAGATGTTATACATGATCTGCTGAACATTCTCGGCCTTTTTTCTCTCGGTAATATCCTGAACAATTGTCAGGACCCTGGTGATCTGCTTATTTTCATAGATAGGGATCATCCGGATGTCGATATAGCTAGAAACAGGACCTACATTATATTTTTCCTCCTTACGGATGGTATTACCTTTCTTAAAGATTTTCTTATACGATTCTGAGACAGTTGGGGCCAGAAAGGGGAAAGCGTCCCTGATCTTTTTCCCAACCACATCACCGGGCAATCCCATTCGTTCAAGTCCGGTTACCAGGGATTTATTGGCCAGTATGATCTCCTCATCCTGATTGATCACAAAAACAGAATCAATCATGGAATCCATAGATGATCGGTAGCGGTTTTCAGAGGATCTTAATGCTTCGATGGCTTTAACCCTTTCGGTGGTATCTGTGATTATTGCCTGGATACCACTGATCCTTCCTTCTTTATGCAAAGGAGCGATATTTACCTCGGCATATCCTATTTTTCCATTCTTATGTATCCATTCTACTTCAATAGAATCAGGTATTTTTCCCCTGATAATCTCAGCAAATATCTTAATGAACTTTGGTACATCCTTTTTCCTGAACCCCGTATTTTTTGTGAAATGTTTATTGAGCAAATCTTCTTCAGAGTATCCTGAAATTCTTAAATAGGCCGGGTTTATCATGGTTATTATTCCGGCTTTGTTAAGAACAATGATACCATTGGGTGCAAGCTTGATCAAATCCTCGTATTGTTCTTTTGTTGACCGCAGGGCAGCTTCAGCCTCCTTTATCTCAGTAATATCACGTGAAACAGTAAGCAGGTGTGTCTCCCCATTAATATTAATCAGGGAGGCAGATACCAGGCCCATTCTATTCTTACCACTTTTTATCCTGAAACTGGCTTCCATATTTTGAAAACTCCCTTTCTCCATGAGTGCAGCCACCAGTTTTTCTCTGGCTCCCGGGTCATTCCACATCCCAATGTCGAAGGCAGATATGCCTATCAGTTCTTCCTTGGTGTAACCGGTGATCTCAGTAAAACTTCTGTTGACCTCAATAAATACCCCGTCAGTTAATTTTGAAATGGTAATTATATCCGGACTGGTATGGAAAACTGTCCTGAACAGTTCTTCACTTGCTTTCAGTTTATCCCTGGCATCATTCAGTTCTGCTATGGTTTCCTGCAGTTTATCCTTCTCTTTAGTCTGATCATTCAATCTGGCATGAACCTCCTCGCTCAGCATATTGATCCCTGTCGCAATACCATCCAGTTCATCCTTATGTTCAGAAACAGGCAGGCGTAAAGAGAAGTCACCTGTAGCAATTTTCTGGATTGCAGCAAGGATATCATTCAGGCGTTTGTCTTTTTTATCCATGTATTATCAATTAGAGATAATCTGATAACCATTTCACGGCTTCTTCCTGATCTGTAAACAACTTTACAGGCATGAAGGTTTTATTGATGCCCATAAAGAAGTTAGCCATAATCCTGCTGACAGGGTTTCCAATAATTAGTGCAGCAACTGCAACATACCGGGCAGGCTCTTCACCTGAATAGAACTGCCGTGATTCTCTCTGAACAGTTTTTATGTTCTGTATATTAATAGAAACAGGCCGCTTTTTTCCCTGGCAAAGCTCTTTGTAAGCCCCCATTTCACTAAGGGAGTCTTCAATAGTCAGATCAATGTTATTCCTGTAATCCTGGCTGATTATCCCGTCAGCGGATAATGTGATTATTGCCTTGGCCGTATGGATGATCTTCCCTTCAGCAACCATAGTTATTTGTTATACATCTGTGCTCTGCCGGGGAGTGGTGTTAAAATGGTGCGCAGAAACCAAGAAATCGGTGGTACATATTTCTACCTTCAAAAATAAGTAATAAATTGATTTATACAACTTATTTAGCAGGATTGGCCTTAAAACAGGTATTGTAAGAATAACTATCTGTTTGAATCGATCTCACAAAATTTTACCTTTATAGACAGCACATGAAATTACTTACTTATTAAATATACATACAATGGAAACCAACAGACGATCCTTCCTTAAGAAAACCATTGCAGCAGCAGGTGCCCTGAGCCTGTTAAATATACCGGAGTTTTCAAATGTATCCGCATCTGTAGATCGCTTGCGTTCTGATTTGCCTGTTCCAATGGGAGATGCTACCCATGATGAAGATTTCTGGTGGTATATAAAAAACTGTTATACATCCAGTCCCAACATCATGAACCTGAATAACGGAGGGGTATGTCCACAGCCTAAAGTGGTACAGGAGGCCTTTGAAAGTTATAACCGTTTCAGCAATGAGGGACCGGCATACTATATGTGGCATGTAGTGGGACAGGGACGTGAATCTGTACGCCGCGACCTGGCAGCTCTGGCAGGATGTTCAGCTGAAGAGGCAGCCATCGTACGTAATACGACTGAAGCACTGGAGACGGTAATTTTCGGACTTGATCTGAAAAAAGGGGATGAGGTGGTACTGACACGGCAGGATTATCCCAATATGATCAATGCCTGGAAACAGCGGGAAAAGCGGGATGGTATTGTACTCAAATGGGTGAACCTGCCCCAGCCCATTGAAGACGAAGAAGCGATTGTGGAGGGGTACAGGGAACAGTTTACTGGCCGGACAGAAATCATTGAGATCATGCACATGATTAACTGGACAGGGCAGATACTGCCTGTCAGGAAACTGGCAGCTGCTGCTCACCAGGAAGGAATTGAGGTCCTGGTCGACGGAGCACATACCTTCGCCCATATGAATTTTGATATTCCGGACCTGGATTGTGATTATTTTGGCACCAGCCTCCACAAATGGTTGTGCTCACCTTTCGGCACCGGATTGCTCTATGTAAAGAAAGATAAGATCAGCAAGATCTGGCCACTTACTGCCCCTGGTGACCCACAGAGTGATGACATCCGGAAGTTTGAAGCAATGGGCACCAGGTCCTTCCCTTCAGAGCTGGCTATCGGAACCGCGATAGAGTTCCATAAAATGATAGGATCAGACCGGAAGGAAAAAAGGCTCAGGTACCTCAAGAACTACTGGATGGAAAGACTTCAGGACATTCCCGGTATCAGGTTCCATACTTCAATGATGCCGGAGTTTTCATGCGGACTGGGAAATTTTGGGATAGAAGGGATTGAAACGCCTGATATCCAGAGAAAGCTGATGAGTGATTATAAGATCTATACCATATCCGTTAAATTGGAGAACATCGACGGGATCCGGGTGACCCCTAATGTTTATATAACCACTGAGGACCTGGATAAGTTTATCACCGCAGTTCATGAAATAGCCGGCGCCTAACCTTATACCCATCCGATCGATCCATCCGATCGATATTACTTGGAGGCTATAGCTGAGATCTCGATGCTGGCACCCAGGGGAAGGTTGGATATCTCAATGGCTTCCCTGGCAGGGAAGATCTTTTCCTTGAAAAAGCTTCCATATACCTCATTCACTGCCCCGTAATCCCGTATATCTGTCAGGAAGACAGTACACTTGACCACATCCGGGAATCCCAGATTATTAGCCTTAAGTATGGCACCTATATTCTCCATTACCTGTCGTGTTTCGTTTTTAATATCCCCTTTAAGCAGTTTCCCTGTTTCAGGATTGATGGGTATCTGTCCGGATACAAACAGAATCCCGGAGGACGTCATTCTTGACTGGCTGTAGGGAGCAACGGGTTTCGGGGCATCATTCACCTGGCTGAAAGCCGGAGCAAACATAAGGGATAGAAAAAAAAGACTGAGTAGTTGTTTCATTGCTTTAATATTTAGAAGGTCATTAAAATTATATAAGATTTCGCATGTTAATATAGTGACAGGAACGGTTACGTTAATCAGTGTTTCGGATTTTCCTGAAATATTTCTTCGCCTCTTTCATCACCCTTGGAGCCAGAATGATAGTCGATATCATAGTTGGAAAGGCCATCAGGGCATAGGATGCATCTATAACAGAGATGACCACCCTGAGGGAAGTCAGGGCCCCAACCAGGATGGTTGCCAGGTAAAAGACCATGTACAGGAGGGTATAACGGGTACCGAAGAGGAAATTAAAGCATTTTACCCCGTAATATGGGTAGGCAAACATGGTTGTAAGTGCAAAGATTGAAACACAGCCTGTCAGTATATAGGCACCGAAGCCGGGCATGACCTGGCTAAAAGCATTGGCTGTCAAAGTAATACCATTATCATTGGTGGTGGTCCATACACCGGTAATAATGATGGCAAGGGCAGTCATAGTACAGATGATCAGGGTATCGATAACCGGTCCCAGCATGCCTACCAGTCCCTGTCTTATTGGCTCAGTGGTTTTCGCCGTACCATGGGCCAGGGTATCTGTACCTATTCCCGCTTCGTTGGAAAAGGCGGCCCTTCTAACTCCTGTGATGATGAGTGTCCCCAGGGCTCCGCCCAGAACGGCGTCTGCTGCAAAGGCATCCTTGAAGATCAGCCTAATACCCGGCCCAATCTGTGCAGGATTCAGGAATATAATGAGAAGTACCGAGACAACGTAAAGTATGACCATGAACGGCACCAGTTTTCCTGCAACATTACCTATGCGCTTTATCCCTCCAAGGACGACCAGAAAAACAAGCAGGGCTAGGATAACGCCTGTGATCAGGTTGGAAACTGCTCCGGTCTGGATATGGTTTGGAATCAGGACCACATCACGAATGGCCTGTGTAAGCTGGTTTGACTGGAACATGGATGTAACTCCTATCATCCCGAACACAGCGAAGAAAATGGCAAGGAATTTCCATTGTTTACCCAATCCCTCAACTATGTAATACATGGCTCCCCCCTGCAACTCACCGGTGGAATCCCTGCCCCTGTACATTACTGCCAGGGAAGAAGTGAAAAACTGGGTGGTGATGCCGATAATTGCTGTCACCCACATCCAGAAAATAGCCCCGGGTCCGCCTATAACAATAGCCACTGCCACACTGCTTACATTGCCCATTCCCACAAAACCTGAAACGGCCGTAGAGAGTGCCTGGTAATGATTTAGTTGTCCGGGTTCATCCGGGTTGTCATATTTACCTGTGAGAATGCTTATAGCATGCCCCAGGTATCGGATGGGAGCAAACCTGGAGTATATAAGCAGAAACAAACCGCCTCCGAGTAATAATATAAGAAGCGGGTAACCCCAGATAAAATCACTGAAGTCGATAATGAATTGCGAGAACTTTTGGAGGAACATCAAATACTGAAAGAATCAAAGATAGATAATTTTACGGTTAGGGGAATCCTGACAGAGACAGCCCTGTGGCTTATAATATCATCTCACCGGACCGGTTCTATTTGATGATCTCAAGCTTATAGACACCGAGCTAGTACAAGAACAGTGTATAAATATCGCACTTTGCGCTTGACTTCTGCACTTCTATTCCGTAACTTTCTGGTATTAAACCAAATATCTGTGTTATGAAATATCTGAAATATCTCATCTGGATAGCCGGTATACTGGCAGGATTACTGATGATCCTTGGGACTGTTGCATTTCTTTTCGATATCAGGCCTTTAGGTATTAACCACGTAGTTAACTTCTTCCATGTGGCAAACAGCTTCCTGCTGATGGCTATTTGTATTACACTATTACTTAATTGGAAAGAAAAAAAGGACTGACGGTTCTGTGCTCTTTTATACACAGTGGCTTTTATGTTGGTTTCATTCTATTACTTTATAGAGCCACTCATAATATTTGGTTAATATCCTATCATCCTCAGGTGAAGAATGACCTGCAGCTTCATCGAAAGCAAATTCCACGTTTACTCCCGCAGAAATTAGTTTTTTAACAAACTTATCAGTTAATTCATAAGGGCAATTAAGATCATTTTTACCATGGTAGATAAAAACTGGTACATCTCTCAATTTAGTATAATTCCTTTTTTTTATAAAATTCGGATAATTCCCATTTCTGGTTCTTTTAAGTATTCCTACTTTAGGTTCTCCGGAAAAGATTGCCAATCCATCAAACAGGTAAGGTGATTCAATAAAAGTTCGATAAACACCATAACCACCCATTGAAAATCCAACCAGCACTATGTTCGATGTATCAATAGGATAATTATCTATCGTATTTTGTATGGCTTCATATATATCGAATTGTGCTTTTTCTAATCCATAATAATGGGAAACTCCTCTTGCAAAGGGAGCTATTTGAATAAAATCACCTTTACTGAGATATTGATGATATATGCTAAAGATATCTTTATCGCTTCTTCCGCTGCCATGCAAAAACACTAATAAGGGATATTTTATTGATTTATCGTAGTTATCGGGAACCTGGACTGTATATGGTTGCAAAGTACTGTCCAAATCAGAACGAAAAGCCCTTCTAAAAACCCCGGATCGGGAAGATATTATATCACCCCCCAATTCCATTTCTTCAAGATTATTTAAAATCGCAAGTAGATCATTTAATACGTCCGGAGAATCTTCATAGTCTTTCAGGTTTTTTATTTTTCGATTGACTTCCTGAATGGCAAATTGCATTGTTGTATAACTTCCTTCAGAAATGGTTGATTTAACATTTTCTAATCTGTCAATAACAGATTTATAATTAAATTTGGGAAGGACTGACAATTTCAACTTTCCTGATGCCTTGCTTTTTATTCCTTGCCATTCAATTGTATAATTACCGGGAATCATATCAGATGTATTAAATTCAAACTGGTCAAGTGATACGCCAGCTTGATGCTCCGAAGCAAATACTTTCCTTCCAACCATTTCTTTATTCTCATTAAGAATAGATATATCAAATTCCTCAGTTTGTTGATGGTCAGACACAACAACTGCATCGAATTCTAATTTCTCACCCGGTTGGCAATGATTATTTTCCAAAACCATATATGATTGACAGTTCGTCTCGAGAATTGGCTCTTCAAATTCAAGGATTATATACCTTCTTGATCCTGTTTCTGAAGGGAGCTCAAACAAAACACCCTGTACATTTGGCAAACGCCTCTTTGGGTAGGCTTTCATGAACCAAAGGTTAAAACCAACTCCCTCCGATAATAGCGGATGATAAGGATAAACACTCGACCAGGGTATTACCAATTCAAAACCTATTTTCCCTTCATTTGCCTTATACTCAAAGAGAACATCATCCATTAATCTTGACAGTATAACCTTTCCGTTATAATTCCAAAGTATTTTTGTTGCCCACTCCCGTTGTGGATTATATTGAGATGAAAATCCCATTACATAGTGTTCATCTGATTTATCGCTTTGTGAATTTGTGCTTGATAAGGTGAGGATGAAACCATCTCCGTTTTGGTATCCCCTGTCCCGGCAAATGAAGCTATCTGCTTTTGCTTCTAGGTAAAGATAGATGAAGCCGGTACCGTATGCCAAACGATAATTTGATGCTGCTGTTCCTTTAAATATGTTAACATTGAATTTGAAATCAAATTTTCTTTGGGGTAATAAATCTTCCAGATCATTATCCAGCAGACCATCAACAACAGGTTGTTTCTGTAAAAAAGTGATTTTGGGAGATAAAGTTAGTATGTCGGGATTCTGCATGGAATATATTATCTCTGCAGATGATATAATAAGCGACAACATCCAGATGAATGTTTTAATTTTCATAATATCTGATGGCTAATGAGACGGTAAGGTAAAACCAAAAGTGCTGCCCTGACCATAGATGCTCTCAACGATCATCTCTCCCCCGTTTTTTTCAACAAACTCCCTGGCGAGAATCAGTCCAAGTCCCGTACCATTTTCACTGGCAGTACCGTTGGTTTTGAATTTCTGGTCAATTTTAAACAGTTTATCAAGGTTTTCGGGTGAGATTCCGGTACCTGAATCCTTCACAAGTACTTCCAGTTTGCCGTTTGTCTTATTAACCTGGATAGAAATCTTATCGCCTTTCTCACAAAATTTTACGGCATTGTTTACCAGGTTCCGTACTACCGTATTGATCATTTCACGGTCACCGAATGCACTTATTTCATCTTGTTCCTGACAGCTGATCTCTATGCCTTTTTCTTCTGCCTGGACCCTGTGAAGGTTAACATTTTCCTGTATAAGACGGCTCAGATTGAAATCGGTTGGTGAAAAGTCCAGGCGGCCTGTCTGGGCCCTGGACCAGGTAAGTAGATTTTCCAGGAGTTGGTAACTGTGCTTTATAGAGTCGTGGATCCTCTTAAATCCGGATAAATGATCTTCTTTCGTGGTTGAACTGAAGTTCTGAATAATCATTTCACTAACTGAAATCAGGCTTCCGAAAGGATTTTTAAGGTCATGAGAGATAATTGAGAAGAACTTATCCTTGGTTGCATTGATCTCTTTCAGATCCTTCTCAGAGCTTGCCAGCTTCTGATGAGCAATATTGATTTCTTCATACTGGGTTTTAAGGATTTTGTTTGTCCTGATCTTCAAAAGGTAATAGTAAATAAATACCACCAGAGTAATAGCCATGGAGATCTCCAGGATGATAAACCACCAGCGTTTCCAGAAAGGCGGTGTGACGGTTATTTTTAACTGAGCAGTGGATTCGCTCCACACCCCGTCAGGAGTATGGGCCCTGACATAAAAAGTATATTTACCTGGAGGCATGTTGGCATAGGAAACGTAGTTCCGCCTGCCGGCATCTTTCCATGTCATATCAAGATTTTCCATATAGTAGGAAAATCCCAGCTTGTCAGGTTGCGGACTGTTAAGAGCTGAAAACTCCAGGGAGAAAAACCGGTATTTGTGATCAAGTACAATTTCATTAGTAAATGTTATATCTTTAGGTAAACAGTAAGTCCCGTCTTCTTCGCAGATCCTTACTTCAAGGGAATTCTTCCCATCCTGAAGGGAGGGAGGCAGGATACCGACTTCACTGCCGAGAATCTCCAGTTTCGTGATGATAACATTCACATTATTGCTGACTGGTTTAATGCTGCCGGGATCTATTATATTCAGGCCATAGACCCCTCCGAAATATAACAACCCACTGTGACCCTTGTGAAAAGCACCTCCGTTGAATTCATTGCTCTGTAGCCCGTCATTCACATCATAATTGACAGTACTGTAATCTTCAAGATTGAATTGTGATATTCCCAGATTTGTACTGAGCCAGATATTGTTTTCCCCATCAGGCAGGATTCCATATATTACTTCATTGGGCAATCCTTCTTCCGGTCCGAAACGGGTAAACCTGCCGGTTTCCGGATCCAGACGGTTTAATCCGTTATTGGTACCTATCCAGAAAATACCATCAGGGGCTTTATAAATAGTAAAAACTGCGTTATCGGCAATGGTTTTCACATTTCCGATCTGCTTCAGATAATGGGTGAATGTTTCTGTCCTGACATCCATTTTATTAAGACCGCCCCCGTAAGTGCCCAGCCACAAAAAGCCCTCTTCGTCCTCATAGATGGAGGAGTAAATAAAATTGGATGAAATACTGCTTGAATCAGCCGGATCATGCAAGTAACGTTTAAAACTGTTTGATTCCGGAATGTATCTGTTAAGTCCGGATTTCGTGCCAATCCAGAGGTTCCCTTTACGATCTTCATGTATGGCACGTACTGAGTTTGATGAGATACTACCGGGCACCAGCGGATCATACATGAAATGTGTGAATGTCCCCGAAGAAGTATTGAACCTGTTAAGCCCGCCTCCATCTGTTCCTATCCAGATAGTTCCTTTGCTGTCCTGGTAAATTTCCCTGACCGAAGAGTGGGAGAGAGATTGCGGGTCTCCGTCCACATGGTTATAAAATGTATAGGTATTGGTTTTCGGATCATAATGATTAATTCCCCTGTCATTGGTCCCAACCCAGACCGAACCGTCAGTATCTTCCCATATTGACCAGATGAAATTGCTGGAAAGGCTGTTTGGATCCACTGCACTGTGTTTATACAATTTGAATTTGTGGGATTGCGGATCATATATACTTATGCCTGCTCCGAAAGTACCGAACCAGATCACCCCTGACCGGTCCTCATAGATACAGTTGATGGCATCTTCAGCCAGACTGCTGGGGTTTGCGGGACTGTGGATGTAGTTATCGACCTGGCCAGTGCCCTGGTCAATCCTGAACAGACCTGAACCAAATGTTCCGAACCACAGGGTATTATGACTGTCGACATACAGGGGTTTAATGGCATTTGTGGAAAGGCTGTGTGAGTAATCAGTCGATTCAATAACCCTGGTGATTTCCTTCTTCAGCTGGTCATATTTTAGTAAACCATCACTGGTAACAAGCCAGATTTTGTCATTCGTGTCAACATATATCTTTTGTACAGACTGGTCTGACCTTGCCCTGTTTCCTCGCACCAGGATGGGAATGTGATTCAAATCCCCATCGTTTATATTATAAGAAACGAGTCCCTGATCAGTTCCTATCCACAAAGTATTGTTGCCTGATGCAATTGAGAAGATACTTTTGACACCGGTTTCGCCAGAAATATCAATATGTGTAATATTTTCATCAGTACCATTGTAGTAAAACAAACCCTCTCCCGTTCCAATCCATAAATTTTCCTCATTATCCGCATGTAGTGCATAGATGCGTGAGTATAGTCCGGGCAAACCTGAGAATGCCTGTACATCGGATCTTAATTCCCCGCTTTTTAGTTTCACACGGCTTAGTCCATGCTGTGTCCCTACCCAGATGTAGTTGTTATCTGCATAAAGACAGGTTACTGTATCATTAATCAGGCGATAGGGTGTATTCCTGGCTGTAAAGTATTGACGAAAACTTTCAGTTGCCGGATCAAACCGGCTTAATCCTCCCCTGGATCCGAACCAGATTATACCCTCAGCATCCTCAACAATATGCTCGGTCCAACGGAATGAGAGGCTGTTGGTATCGTTTGGGTCAGGCCTGAAAATAGTGATATCCCTGCCATCATACCTGTTCAATCCGTCTTCACTTCCAAACCACATATATCCCTTGCTATCCTGGAATATACAGTAGATGGAACTAAGTGACAGGCCGTCATTAATAGTCATCTGCCTGAAGCGGATATCACCGGCCCCATTGTCAATCAGACTGGGTGAGATCAGGAAAAGACAGACAATATATAATAGCTTAAGCTTATACATTCACTTAGCAAGGGGGCATAGTATTAATATGATACTATTACAGTAAAAAACCTGAAACCTTCAGTGTGAATCTCCGAATTCTACTCTTAAGACAATAAATATACTAACTCTTCTTAATAAAGACTGTAAAAAATGCTATCAGTTGCTTTTCAGCCTCAAAAAAAATGCCACTCTTTAGGTAAGACGAAATAAAACTACAAATCACTACAAATAATTATAATTGAATTCCGGTGTAAGTTTTTAGGCAAGCGCTTTTACAATACCGAAAAAAGGACTATTTTTGCATCGCTAATTGAAACGGTGGCGTAGTTCAGTTGGTTAGAATGCCGGCCTGTCACGCCGGAGGTCGCGAGTTCGAGTCTCGTCGTCACCGCCTCAAACAAAAACCCCGCAGTCTTGTGGGGTTTTTTATTTTCGTGAATGCGTTGAAAACTGGTTTGCATAAGCATGAAGGAAAATGAAAATGAATTGGCATAGCCAATGGTTTTTGTTTGAGGAGGAATGGCCCCAATTTGAGTCCGCCGACCGGAGGGAGGCAGTCTCGTCGTCACCGCCAGAAAAAATCTGAAACCCTTGTGAGACAAGTGCTTGCAAGGGTTTGCTTTTTTTATCTCGCACTCTGTCTCGCTAACTACGGTCTTTCCTGCAGAAATTTACCTGATTTTACTAGTATTTACTTCAGTGAATTCGCATAATATTTACCCTTCACTGTTTATTAAAGGATGCCATTAGTAGCTTTATAGATGGTAAATTTGTATAAACCATTAAATGATGTCTGAGATCAGGGAAAAGTATTCTTCAAAACTTTTTGTAACATTAAAACAAAAGTTGCGCGAATACAATGAGAATATTGAAATTGAATACCTGTTTTGAAATGCAAAGAACGGTTTTGAGCCAATGAATATATTTCTTAATTTTAATCAATCAGGAATCCGGGTTTTGCTGACCGTAAACACCACATCAATACCTGTAGTTGACACAACGGTAAATGATACACTGAAACCATAATTTTTGAAATAATCATTCATAATAAACTAACTCTACCAAATCATGAAAATAACTATTTTGTTTGCTGCTGCTTTTTTGGTAAGCAGTATTGCAAGTGCCCAGTTCGGGCGTGGACCGCAATTTGACCCACTTCCCGAAGGTTTTAAACCGGCCTCCACTAACACATTTATTTCAGAGTATCCTGCAGTGAATCCCCAAATACGTGTGGCCATGTTCAAGGTGCTGGCCCCAACGGCTCAGAACGTCCAGGTAGATCTCGCAGGTAAGGTTTACGACATGACAATGAATGAAAAGGGAGTATGGACAGGCACTTCCGATCCCCAGGTGGTTGGCTTCCATTATTATGCCATTGTGGTGGACAGCGTTCGTGTAATGGACAGGAACACGGAATCATTCTTTGGAAGCAACTGGGAAAATTCAGGGATAGAGATCCCGGAAGGATCCGAAGGAGATTACTATCGTTTCAACAAAAACATCCCCCACGGACAGATCCGGTCCATCGATTACTGGTCGGAGATTAATGGAAAGGAACGTCATATCAATGTGTATGTTCCAGCTGATTATGAAAAAAACACTGAACTGAACTATCCGGTATTATACCTGGTCCACGGATGGGGTGAAGATGAGAACGGATGGTCAATACAGGGGCACATGGCCAATATCATGGATGGATTGATCAATGCCGGGAAAGCAGTACCGATGATCGTGGTGATGCCCAGCGGGGACATCAAGACAAATTCTGATGTTCGCGAAGCCTCGGGGAATATTACTGATATATATATCAAAGACCTGATTCCCTATATCGATCATACATTCCGGACAAAAACAGATCGTGAGAACAGGGCCATGGCAGGATTGTCCAGGGGAGGCTTTCAAACGTGCATGACCGTTTTTGGCAATATGGATATGTTTGCATGGATGGGTACCTTCAGCGGCTTCTTTGTACGAGGAGACACTCCGGTTGAAGATGCGTTCAACGGAGTTTTCAAGGATGCGAATGCTTTTAATGAACAGATGAACCTGCTCTTCATAAGTACGGGTACCGAGGAACGCAATCCCAAAGAACAGGTTGAGGCATTGCAGGCACACGGACTTACAAATATTGTTTTTCACGAATCCCAGGGAACGGCACATGAATGGCTTACGTGGAGAAGGGCACTTAATGAATTTGCTCCGCTGATCTTTAAATAGATACCTGTCATGAAGAAATTTAGCTTAATTCTCGTATTCATTATTCCTTTGGCACTCGTCCGTACTTTTACTCAGGATCCGAATTTTTACATCTTTCTTTGTTTCGGACCATTGAATATGGAGGGGAACGCAAGATTTGAACCCCAGGACACCATTGTAGATCCCCGGTTCCAGGTGTTGGCTGCAGTAGATTGTCCGGACCTGGGGCGTATAGAAAGTAACTGGTATCCGGCTGTTCCGCCACTATGCCGGTGCAGTACAGGGCTGACACCTGCTGATTACTTTGGAAGAACCCCGGTAGAGAATTTATCGGATTACATCCGTATTGGGGTCATTAACGTATCCCTAGGGGGCTGCAAGATTGAACTATTCGACAAAGAAAACCATGCTGCTTACGTTGAGACTGCTCCGGGATGGATGCAAAATATGATCCGAGCTTACGACGGGAATCCTTATGGTCGACTTGTAGAAATGGCCAAACTGGCACAGCATGATGGTATTATTAAAGGTATTTTACTTCACCAGGGTGAATCAAATACCGATGACACACTCTGGCCAGAGAAAGTAAAGGATATTTACGATAACCTAATACAAGATCTGGAGCTATCTCCGGATGAAGTTCCACTGTTGGCAGGTGAGCTGGTAAATACAGACCAGAATGGTGCCTGTGCCAGCATGAATGCAATCATCGCAACATTACCCAATGTTATTCCCAATGCATACGTAATCCCATCAGCGGATTGTTAAGGTATTCAGGATCACCTCCACTTCAGTGCAAAAGGATACAGGGAACTTGGCAGGAGGTACGGGCAGCAAATGCTTTCGATATTGAAATACTGATATTTAATCAATTCCATTGCTGATTCAATGAAGATGAAAGGACAACTACTACTTAAATATATGATGGTTGCGAATGCAGCCGTTACCATAAGGGGATATTCCCAGGATATCACGATAACAATTGATACTGAGGAAGGAAAACGGGGAATATCCCCTAATATCTATGGACGGAATAATACCTTCGACAAACCACCTTCATTTTACCAGGATGCGGGATTGTGTTTTGTACGAATGAATGGAGGGAACAATGCAACCAAATACAACTGGAGGAAAAAGATTACCTCGCATCCAGACTGGTATAATAACGTTTACGGAAATGACTGGGATGCAGTTTCACAAAAGATAGCTGCAGAACATCCGGACATGCAGGTAATGTGGGCCTTCCAACTGCTGGGCAGAGTGGCTTCAAGCACAGGTTATAATTTCAATGACTGGGAATTTAATAATTCAAATTGGTGGGAAGGAGTACGACAGAATTTAGCAGGCGGAGGCGTTCCGAATACTGAAAATCCTGGAGGAGAAGCACTGGTTGAAGGGGATATTGATCTATATACCGAGGAATGGTCGCCCGATTCAACTGTAGGGATCCTGGATCACTGGTTTGGTCCGAATGGTCTTGGATTGGATACGAACCAGTTTGCCTACTGGATTATGGACAATGAACCGGATATCTGGAACGGAACACATGATGATGTGATGTCCGATGGCCTGTTGCCGGCAGAGGAATTTATGGATCGTTTTATTGAGACAGCCAAGAAGGCACGAGCCCTGTATCCCGGGATTAAGATCTGCGGGCCTGTAACCACCAGCGAATGGCAGTGGTATAAATGGGGTAACGAAGGGATAATAATAGACGGGAAATACTATTGCTGGCTTGAATACTTCCTGAAGCGGATAGCCGATGAACAGGCAGCAACAGGAATCAGACTGCTCGATGTGGTGGATCTTCACAATTATCCATATGCGCCGACCAACAATGACGCACTTCAGAATCACCGGATGTATTATGATAAATCGTATGTATATCCGGGAGCAAACGGTGTAAAAACAATCAACGGAGGCTGGGACACTTTCCAGGAAAAAGAATATATTTTCCAGCGTATCAATGACTGGCTGGATAAATATTTTGGTGAAAATCATGGCATAACTGTTGGAATTAGCGAATGGAGTCCAGGACCGGATGATCCGAATTTGGCTTCCATAATATATGCTTCTCATCTAGGCACTTTTGCTAATCATGGTGTTGAATACCTAACACCCTGGTCGTGGTTTAAAGGTATGTGGGAAACACTGCATCTTTTCAGCAGGTATACAAAAAATTATAGTGTTTCAAGTACTTCTTCACTTGAAAATACAGTTTCAGCATACACCACGGTGAATGATTCACTCGACTCTATGACCGTAATCATTGTAAATCGTGATATGAATGCTTCAAATGAAGTTAAGGTTAATTTCAATCACTTCATGGAAGTCAGCGGATATTGTAAGACCCTCCAGTTATCTTCCTTGCCCTCTTATGAGACTTTTCAATCTCACACGGTAAATGCATTAAAAGCGGATTCGATAGCTGTGGATTCAAATACATTTACCATTACTGTACCCAAACTTTCGACAACTGCTGTCTTATTGCAGGAACCCTCATCCCCTCTTGTTGATACAGTGACGGTGCCTGGAGATACCGTTACCGTACCCGGAGATACTGTGACAGTTTCCGGAGATACTATGACCAATACAGGTTGGGCTGATAATTCGATTATAAAACGTGAGGGTGTTGAAGAAGTTGATGAAATAATGTTGTTCCCCAATCCGGTTTCAGATCTAATGTATGTAAGAACAAATGCAGAAACTGAAAAACCAACGGAAATAATTATTTTTGACCTTGAAGGCCGCCAGGTGTTATTCATGAAATCTATTTTAGGATCTAATGAACCTATTGAAATAAATCTGACTAAAACGCCAGGAGGAATATACTTTATGTTGGTTAAGAATTCAGCCGGAACTATATTTAGGAAAATTGTAGTGATAAGATAGCTATTCTGAATTTTAGCAAAAAATAAAATCCTGTAAAGAAATGCAAAAAAGCAAAGAACCTATTGTCCTGAAATTCCCTACGTCTGGTCTTCGGATGTAATTCTTAATAAGTTATTTAACCAATCAATAGCTTTTATATTTGAAAGAATGAGATATAAAATCTATTAGTATGAATACCTGTTCAATAGCTGAACTCATTATTTTAATAATCCTGACATGCATGGAGTGTTCTCAGCCTGAAGCTCCTGCTTCTTTCGGTCCATTGCCTTCAGAAAATCAAACGCAATGGCAGGAAATGGAATACTATGCATTCCTGCATTTTTCCCTGAATACCTATACAGATCAATCGTGGGGATATGGAGATGAAGATGTTAACCTGTTCAATCCTACAGACATGGATTGCAGGCAGTGGGCACGTATATGCAAAGAAGCAGGGATGAAAGGAATCATATTAACTGTCAAACACCACTGTGGTTTCTGCCTGTGGCCATCAGAATACACAGAATATACGGTAAAAAATTCACCATGGAAAGATGGCAAGGGAGATGTGGTGAGGGAGAATTCTCCAACATTAAAAATAACCCTGTCATGCAAATTTAAAAGTTACCTGTAACAACAGCCAGGTATATAAGGTTCACGGCCATAAGAAATATATCGGCTAACAACAGGACTGGATATGCAGAATTTGATGTAATAACAGACTAATAAATAATTTTTAAACAATATAATTAACCAATATTCAGCATATATGAAAGGAAATAAGTATTTGGTAATTCTCTCTGCGATTATTATGGTATTCGGTCAAAACGTCTTTGCCGATTATCCTATAGCTTCACACCGTTTCCTTGCCGATCCGGGGGCAATGGTTTATAATGGAAGGGTGTATCTATATTGTTCCAATGACGACGACAATCCCCTTGATGGAACAGGTGATTACAGGATGAAATCCATTGTATGTATTTCAAGCAGCGACTTGAAAAACTGGACCGATCATGGTGTGGTTTTCGAAGTCCCCAGAGATGCTTCATGGGCAAATAGAAGCTGGGCCCCGTCACCGGTGGAACGAGGCGGTAAGTTTTTTCTTTATTATGGTAATAGCGGGAATGGAATAGGAGTTGCTGTAGCAGACAATCCATTGGGTCCCTTTAAAGATCCTTTGGATAAAGAACTGATTGAAATAAATACCCCGGGCGTTCTTCCTGCAGAACATATGTGGCTTTTCGATCCAATGGCTTTCATCGACGATGACGGTCAGGCATATTTATATTTTGGCGGAAATGGCGATGATAATGTACGCGTGATCAAATTGAACAAGGACATGATCAGTGTTGATGGCCCTGCCATTAAATTATCAGCAAAAGACTTTTTCGAGGCAGCGTGGATGCACAAGAACAATGGAATATATTATTTTACATATTCATCGAATCCGCGTGCAGAGATGCGTATAGATTATATGAAAAGCAACAGTCCCATATCAGGATTTACATACGGAGGTGTTGTTTCTTTGCAGCCTCCTCATAACAACAACAATAATCACCAGGCCATATTCCAGTTTCATGGCAGGTGGTACCAGGCTTATCATAACCGCATAGTTGCTCGGGAAGCCGGTATTCCTCCGGTGCACAAACGTAACCTGTGTATCGACCAGTTTTTTCATAATGAAGATGGTACTGTCGATACCATGAAAAATACAGTGGATGGTCTGACCCAGCTATTTTTTGTGAATCCATATGAACGTGTTGAAGCGGAAACATTTAACCAGCAAAAAGGGATTGAAACAGAACCCTGCATTAATGGAGGAATGAACATGTGCAGCATTGAGGAAGGAGATTATGTCAGGGTAAGAGGGGTCGATTTTGGAAAAGGAGTAAAAAAGTATGAAGCAAGTCTTTCTTCCATGATTAAAGAAGGAGAAATAGAAATCTGGCTTGACAGTCTCAAGGGAGAGAAAATGGGAAGTCTAGGAGTGAGGAATACCGGCGGGGAACAAGACTGGGAGGTCCAGTCATGCACGATCAGAAAGATATCCGGTGTACACGATGTATATTTTGTTTTCAAAGCCCCGGATGAAGCATCATTCAGGTTCGACTGGTGGAAGTTCTTATAAAATACATCCGGCTGCTAACAATTATTCCCAACTACTAACTAAAATATTTAAACTATGAAAAAGCATAGAAAGATCACTAGCTGCATTCTGGTGTCCCTCATTACATTGGCAGTGCTATCGGCCCAGGAGCCTGCGGTCATCAAAATTGATTTCGACCGCACCATCGATACGATCGACCCCAATATCTACGGGGCATTCGTAGAACCTATCCGGACAGTGGTATACGAAAGTATCTATGACCCTGAATCACAATTTGCCGACGAGAACGGTTTTCGTACAGATTTCATTGAACTTGCCAGAGAATTAAACATACGGAGTGTCCGATGGCCCGGTGGCAATTATGTATCGGGATACAACTGGAAGGATGGCATTGGTCCGAAGGAGCAACGGCCTGCCACGATGGACCTGGCCTGGCACCAGGTGGAGAGCAACCAGATGGGGACCGATGAATATGCGAAACTTTGCAGCCTGATAGGGGCTGACAATTTCCTGTGCATCAATGCCGGAACTGGGTCACTCGATAATGCTCGTCACTGGGTGGAATACTGCAACGTTGAGAAGGGAACATACTATTCCGACCTTAGAAGAAAATATGGAAATAATGAGCCTTTCCATGTGAAATATGTTGCGCTGGGAAATGAGATCGATGGTCCCTGGCAGATGGGGCAGAAAAGTGCGGAAGACTATTGCAAGTTTGCGCTTGAAACCGGCAAGCTTGTGTCATTACTGGACCGGGGTATAAAACTTGTTGCGTCAGGCGCTTCATGGTATGAACCAAACAACTACTGGATTGACTGGAATGATTATGTGTTAAGTCAGATGGTGGGGAAGATCGATTACCTGTCGGTGCATCGATATGCAACCGAGGCATTGCCGGGAGGCAGGAGGAACAATGTATTCTCCGACCGCATGTCCCTAGGACTCGATATCGATGAGAAAATTGAAACGACCCATGCCCTCATCAGGAAAGCGATTGCAAAATCGAGTTCCAACCGTCCTGTATATATTTCGTTCGATGAGTATTCACCGGGCTGGGGCGGTATGGTATCTTCCCTCCTGCTGGGCCAGCACCTGAATTCCTTTATCAGGCATGCCGATATTGTTAAAATGGCCAACATCACCATGATCACCAACCTGGTTGGCAATAATCCCGAGGGTGATTTCAGGAATTCGATATTCCATACTTTTTACCTGTATTCACACTATGCACTGGGCACTGCCCTGGATGTACACACACAGTGCGAAACCTACAATAACGAAATCTTCAACAATATTCCCTATCTCGATGTGACCGCTGTGTTGAATGAAGACGGCAAAAAGGTAATCGTAAATGTGGTGAACAGGCATGAAACAGCGGATATAAACACTTCCATTGAATTGCAGACCGGGGAATATAATGGTAAAGCAACGGTTCACCTCATCAACGCAGACCTCGATGTCAGAAACACCAGGGAAGAACAACCTATTGATGTCGTTACGAGTGAAATATCTTTCAAAGGCAATGCAATCAGTCATTCCTTCCCCGCGCATTCCTTTACACAGATCATAATTCCTTTTAATTAACACGAAACTTGTATTGATATGAAATCCACATTCACGCGATTGTTGTTTCTGGCGCTTACCTTTTTTACCGTGTTGGCATTTTTACCCGGGAGTGAGAGTGCCAAAAAACCGATCTACCTGAATACCTCCTATTCTTTCAAAGAAAGAGCTGCCGACCTGGTTTCCCGCATGACCCCTGAAGAAAAACAGAGTCAACTGGGCAATACAATGTCGCCCATTCCGCGGCTGGGAATCAACCATTACGATTTCTGGGGAGAAGCCCTGCATGGCATCCTGGGAAGGAATAATAATGCCGGTATGACCGCAACTTCCTTTCCCAATAGTGTGGCAGCAGGATCAACATGGGACCCGGAATTGATAAAACGGGAAACAAAGGTGATCTCAGATGAAGCAAGAGGTTTCAACTACGATCTCATTTTCACACTTACCTACTGGTCTCCGGTTGTTGAACCGGCCCGGGACCCAAGGTGGGGAAGAACAGCGGAAACCTTTGGGGAAGATCCCTTTCTGGTTTCACGGATCGGACAGGGATTCATCGAGGGTCTGATGGGAGATGATCCCAGGTACCTGAAAGCAGTCCCCTGTGGAAAACATTATTTTGCCAATAATACTGAGTACAACCGTCATACCGGAAGTGCCGATATGGACGGTAGGGACATGAGGGAATACTACCTGCTTCCATACAGAACACTGATTAGGGATCATAACCTTCCGGCGATTATGACAGCTTACAGTGCCATTAACGGAATCCCCGTATCGGCCAGCAAATATCTGGTGGATACTATAGCCAGGAAGACCTATGGACTGGAGGGTTATGTAACCGGAGATTGCGGCGCTATTGACGATATGGTTCGAGGACATAACCATGCGGAAAGTTATGAGGAGGCAACCGCCCTGGGATTGAAAACAGGTGTGGACACCGACTGTGGTGGTGTATATCAGAACAATACCCTTAAAGCGCTGGAAAAGGGTCTGATCACCCAGGGAGATATCGACAGGGCACTGGTGAATATATTTACTATTCGCATGCGGTTGGGTGAGTTTGATCCACCGGCAATAGTACCCTATGCAGGGATCAAGCCCCGGATTATCAACGATCCTTCGCACAACGATCTAGCCATCGAAGTGGCTACCAAAACCCCTGTTCTTCTAAAGAATAGCGATACAGGGAGTGAGGTCAAGAAGGTGCTTCCAATTGATTTGAAAGCGATAAAGAAGATTGCAGTACTGGGACCGCAGGCCGACAGGGTGGAACTGGGGGATTATTCCGGAGAAGTGGAGCCTGAACTGAGAATCACTCCCCTTATGGGAATCAGTAACTATATCAAGGAACACGACCTGAATACGGAAGTGGTTTCCATGGCAGGAGGAAACACCGAAAGAAGAACGGATTTCTTTACCATGGCCAGTTTCTCAACGGTGCGTGACGGTGAGGTGTTGCAGGAATATAATGCTACGAAATTCGATGATTCGGCAAACGGACTGATAACGTCAGCACGGTTCGGACAGGCATCTGTCCGGGGAATCAAGGACGGAGACTGGACACTGTATCATAATGTGGATATTACGGATGTGGATTCCATGCGCTTTAATATGACAGTCACCGGAGAAGGGGGGATCCTCGAAGTAAGGGTAGGTTCTGCAACGGGCAATGTACTTGCATCCGAGCGAATTGAAGGTAATCAGCAAGAAGACGGATTTGGGCGCTTTGGAAGACTGCAGGTTGTTCCGGTGAAGATCAGTACACTTGGGATAACGGGTCCGCAAACCATCGTCCTCGTGTATCGTGAACCGGAAGCACAGGCCATTGATCAAGAAACACTCGATATTGCTGCTGCTGCAGATGTTGCCCTGGTTTTTGTAGGCACCGACCTATCGACAGGAAGGGAGGAGTCCGATAGGTTTGCCATCAGCTTGCCGGGTAACCAGAACGAACTCATAAAGGCCATTGCAGGAGTCAATCAAAATACCATTGTGGTGATGCAGACCATGGGTATGGTTGAGGTGGAGGAATTCAAGCACCTTCCTGGCGTGAAAGGTATTATCTGGACCGGGTACAATGGACAGGCACAGGGTACAGCTATGGCCCGGATATTATTCGGTGATGTAAATCCCGGCGGAAAACTGAATGTCACCTGGCATACATCATTAAATGACCTGCCGGATTTCAATGATTATACTCTGAGGGGATCCAATGGAAAGAACGGCAGAACTTACTGGTATTTCGATGAGGACGTATCCTATGAGTTCGGTTACGGAATGTCCTATACTACTTTTAAATACAGGAATTTCGCCATCAGCAAAAGCACTATAACACCTAACGATAAGATAACAGTTCATGTGGATGTGCAGAATACAGGGAGTGTGGATGGAAATGAGGTAGTCCAGGTGTATGTAAGAACCCCTGATAGTCCTGCTTCCCTTGAGCGTCCTATCAAACGATTGAAGGGATTTGAGAGGGTAACGATACCTGCAGGTAAGGTCAAAACAGTTTCAATAGATATCGATTGTGCAGACCTCTGGTTCTGGGATGAAGAAAAAGACCGGATAAGCTTTGACCAGGGGAAATATATCTTTGAAATCGGAGCTTCCTCCAGGGATATCAGGGGACAGGTGGAGGCAACCATGAGTGGTTCGTATAAACCGGTATTGAGAACGGTAGTAGCCGAGACCGACCGAGTGGTGTTGCATCCCGGTAATACGGTAAAGACATGTGTGACGGCGGCCATGTCCGACGACAGTTTCTTTGAGGTCAACAAGGCAGACATCACTTATAAAAGCAATGACCCGGAAGTTGCCATTGTGGATGAAAATGGGCAGGTGACTGCTACCGGTGTCGGGACAGCATTGATTTATGCCTATGTTACCATTGATGGAACTACCGTGTCGAATAGTTATCCGCTGAAAGTGATGCCTGATCTTCGTCCGGCATCCATAACCGTTGGAGGAAAGAAGATTAAAAGCTTCGATAACAACATAAAGGCTTACAGTTACCTGTTGAAAAAGAATACGAAATTACCTGAGGTAAAGGCAACAGCAGCGGGCAATGATATCTCTGTTGAAATTGATAAAGCAAGCGGAATGCCCGGAACCACCGTGGTAACCTTTATAGATAATATCACCCTGGAAACCAATACCTATTACCTGAATTTTGATGCGAACTCGGTAAGTGATGATTTCAACAGTTCATCTGTAGGAGGACAATGGGAATGGATCAGGGAAAATTCGGCTGCTTACAACCTTTCAAAGAAGCCGGGCTGGTTAACCGTTACCAGTGAACCGGGAGATGTTTCAGAAGGTACCAACAATGCCAGGAACATGCTGATGCAAAGCGCCAACAGCGATTGGACCATCGAGACAAAGCTGTCCGCTTCCCGGATCCCTTCACAACCTGAAAATGCAGGGATACTGGTATATCAGGATGACCAGAATTTTGTAAAACTGATGTTCCGGGCAGTAATCAAAACCGTCAGGTTCGGAAGGCAGCCCGGTCAGCAGGAAAGACCCGGAACGATCGATCTGATCATGGAGGAGAATGACATAACAAAATCCATGGCGTCCTATAACCTGCAACAGGAGATAACCGGTGACAATCCCTTGATCCTCAGACTGGAGAAAAAAGGAAGCATATACACAACCAGCTATTCACTGGATGGTGAAACCTACGAAACACTGGGAACGGCTGATATCCTGTTAAAGGACATCAAAGCAGGAATTATTGTATGCGACGGAGTGATAACCCAGAACATGAAAAGCACGTTCTGGTTCGATTCGGATACTACCAAGCCGGAAACACCCTTTGATGTTTCGTTCGATTATTTCCGTATTGAAAATAGCGGATTGAAGTAATTGGATTATAAATAGTAACAACATAATTAATGTCACAATGAAAAAGAAAATGCAAATAATGCTGGTTGTAGCCATCCTGACAGGAGCTAACTGTACCATCCTGTCTCAGACCGGGGTCATTGAGGATTTCAGACCCTCAGCAGCAAATCAGCCGGGTAAGGAGTATCCACAGGTAAACTCCGAGGGCAGGGTCAGAGTAAGAATACCAGCACCGGATGCACAATATGTGCAGCTCGATATCGGTGCTGTAAAGTATGACCTTGTCAAGGATGAAGATGGTGTCTGGGTGGGTGAATCGGCTCCCCAAGATGAGGGATTTCACTACTACCAGTTAAACATTGATGGAGCATCTGTTCCGGATCCAAACAGCCTGTATTTCTATGGTGCAGGACGGTGGGGAAGCGGAATCGAAGTCCCGGCTGGCGACCAGGTATTCTATGTATTGAAGAATGTTCCTCATGGTCAGGTACGTGAACAAATCTATTTCTCTAAGAGAAACAACAACATGCGTCGTTGTTTTGTATACACGCCTCCGGGATATGATCAGGATACTGAAAAACGCTATCCGGTGTTATACCTGCAGCACGGAGGTGGTGAGGACGAAACGGGGTGGGCTAACCAGGGGAAGGCCAATCTTATCATGGATAATCTGATTGCCGAGGGAAAATCAGTCCCGTTTATCATTGTTATGGATAATGGAACGTGGCGGATGCCTGACAGGGATCGTTCAGCACTACGCGATACTGCACGCCCCGAAGGACGTCCAAGGGAATGGCCTCCACAGGGTTGGGCGGATGGCTTTATGAACACCCTCCTGGAAGATATTATTCCTATGGTCGATGCTAATTACCGTACACTAGCAGATCCTGCGTACCGTGCTATGGCAGGTCTTTCCATGGGCGGGATGCAAACCCGCATCATCACCCTGGCGCATCCTGAAAAATTTTCGTACGTTGGAATGTTCAGTGGCGGAAGCATAAGCCTGGAAGATGTGGGGAATGCCCCCGGGTTTAAGGAAGAGATCAAACTCGTATTCATCAGTTACGGGAGCCGTGAGCTGGAGAATCCTAGAATGGGTTTTGGTGGAGATCCAAAGGCCAATACGGAAGCATTGATAGAGGCAGGAATGAATACTCAATTTTATGTTTCCCCTGAAACAGCACATGAGTGGCAGAGCTGGCGGCGGGGATTGTATCAATTCGCCCCCTTACTGTTTAAAAACTAAATTTAAAGGATCATGTGTAATTACCGGTTGGGAATTCTCCTTACAATTGTTTGTCTGGTATGTACGGTAAAGAGTACGGCCCAACAGGCAAATGTTAACCTGGATTATAATCCTCATAAGAACACAGAAGATCTGGTCCCATTCAGCGCACCGCTGAATTCGCCGGAAGTCAGAGATGATCATACTGTAATATTTAGGTTAAGGGCACCTGAAGCAAAAGAAGTCAAACTTACAGGAGCCATCCTCACGGCACTGGGAAATGCCAGGGAGCAGGTTCCGTTTACAAAAGGCGAAGACGGGATCTGGACCCTGACAATCGGACCCGTCCTGCCCAATATGTATGCCTACCATTTTATTGTGGATGGTATACAAATGACGGACCCCAGCAATACCATCGCCAGTTTTACTGCCATGCCTCCCTACAGTCAATTGGTTGTGCATGGAGATGGTCCAGCCTGGTACGATGCCAGGAATGTACCTCATGGCAACGTTACCAGACACATTTATCACTCCTATGTAACAGGGGGAGAAAGGGAACTATACGTGTATATGCCTCCGGGTTATGATCCGGAACAGACCTATCCCACACTCTATCTGCTCGGCGGAAGCGGGGAACTTCCTTCGAACTGGATGTACGATGGCAGGGCAAACCTGATCATGGACAATCTGCTCGCTGAAGAGAAGGCTATTCCCATGGTTATCGCTATTCCAAATAACCAGATCATTCACCGGAACCACCCTAACCATGTGGAACTGACCTTCGATCTTTTTGAGGAAGAGCTCAGAAAGCATGTTATACCTCTTGTTGAGCGAGAATACAGTGTCCGTCAGGATCCCGGTGGAAGAGCGATATCAGGTCTCTCCATGGGTGGAAGACACTCGATGTTCATAGGCTTCAGATCATTGGACCTGTTTGCTTCCTTTGGGATACTAAGCGCCGGAGATGTAAACAGTGAAACATCAATTGCCTATTTTCTGAATGATCCTGATGTCAATAATAAGGTCGATTATCTGTTTATTGGTCAGGGTACTGAAGAAGCAAGTGAATGGATGGGCAGGCGTTGTGTGGCATTGCATGAGGCCCTGACCAATCATGATATCAAACATGAGTATTATGTCGGGGGACACGGGGGCCACGACTGGTCTACCTGGCGTCACCTGCTGTATTACCGCTTTCTGCCTAACCTTTGGAGAAACGATTAACCAAACAATTAAAACAATCACAACTATGAAGAAACATTTCATCTTGTTTGTAGTTTCATTCTTACTGGTCTTACACGCCTGTTCCACCTTACCGCCTGGTCAGGTACAAGTTAAGCAAGGCATTGTACAGGGAACCATCGAAGATGGTTTGACTGTTTATAAAGGCATACCCTTTGCTACTCCCCCTGTTGGGGAATTACGCTGGAAGGCGCCGCAGCCGCTACATTACTGGGAGGGAGTTAAAATGGCAACGGAATTTGCTCCTGCCGCATTCCAGGGAGGAAATCCACCATCCGGGAAAAGCGAGGACTGCCTGTACCTGAATATCTGGACACCTGCAGGTCCTGATGATGGAAAACTTCCGGTGATGGTCTGGATACACGGGGGAGGATTCAGCTTCGGATCCACTGCTGAGTCCGTGCATAGTGGTGAAATGCTTGTAAAAAAAGGCATTGTCCTGGTAAGTATCGCTTACAGGGTTGGACAGCTTGGATTCCTTGCACACCCGGAGTTGAGTGCTGAAAGTCCTCATCATGTATCCGGGAATTATGGATTACTTGATATGATTGCAGGTTTGGAATGGATCCAAGAGAATATCGCAGCTTTTGGTGGAGATCCCGGAAAGGTGACGATTTTTGGTGAATCTGCCGGAGGTATTGCAGTGAGTATGCTGTGCGCATCTCCACTTACAAAAGGATTGTTTGATGGGGCGATCTCACAAAGTGGAGGTTCGTTTGGTCCCACCCGGGCAAGAACCTATCCCGGTGAAAATATGAAAACCCTTGAACAGGCAGAGGCAGATGGTGAAGCATACGCAAAACGGGTGGGCGTTTCCACGATAGCTGAATTGCGAAGCATCAAAGCCGAGGACCTCCCTCTGGGAATGGGTATGGGAGGCGGATGGCCCATTGTTGATGGTTATATAATCCCGGACGATCAGTACAAACTCTATGAAGCTGGAAAATTCAATGATACACCGATTCTTGTGGGATATAATTCCGATGAGGGGGCAAGCTTTACCCGGGCCAGGGATCCGGAGCAATTTATTGAAGGTGTAAAGCAGCGCTACGGTAAATTTGCTGATGACCTATTGAAGGCCTATCCGGTTGGAAAGGAATCAGTGCCCAAGACCGCCAGGGACCTGGCCAGAGATGCAGCTTTCGGATGGCACACATGGAGCTGGGCAAAGTTACAGGCTAAGATGGGTGATTCGAAGGCATATTTATATTATTTCGATCAGCATCCCGATTACCCGGAGGATTCACCTCGTTACGGATACGGATCACCTCATGCTCAGGATGTGCCTTACGTGTTCTTACACCTTGATCCTGAGGCTCCAACCATTTCCCAAACTGATCTTGATCTGTCCGAGGCAATAGCTATCTACTGGACTAACTTTGCTAAATATGGGAGTCCAAACGGGGAGGGGGTGCCTGAATGGCCGGCGTTCAGCAATGCAAATCCCAGCGTAATGTACCTGGGACCAGATCCCCATGTCGGACCTGTCCCAAGTGCTGAATCGCTTGAAGTGTTGGATAGATATTTCAAATGGAGAAGGACAGATGAAGGGGAGGTCTGGGCTAATCAGATGAATTAAAACTGTGGAAAAGATTATAATGATGGATCTTGAAGAAATTAAATTGAACAAATATTTTTCATAGTTATCTAGTCAAATCTAATGGTATAATTATTTCACGGTTTCTTAATGCCTGAATACCTTATAATTAAAAGGTACAGAATCATAGATTTTTAGTAGAACATAGGAGATTTTAATAAATTTTTCTTAGTACATGACAAAATTCATTAACTAGTATAATGTTTCCAATATAATATAGCAATAATATTTTTTTATTATCTTTGTGATCGAACCAAAATCCGATCACTATGCCATTTACAAGTAAAAGACCAAAAATTATACTGACAGCAAAAGAGCAAGAAGTGCTGACAACTCTTAGCAAATCAAGAACTGAGGCAAAATCCCGGATTGAACGGGCGCGTGTGATTTTAGCCTATGCCAATGATGAAAGCATCAATTCGATTGCAAAATTTCTTAATACCAATCGTCCCCGGGTTGAAAGAACCATTGACAGGGCAGTAGGATTTGGTGTACTGACGGCCCTGAACGATCTTCCCAGGAAAGGGGCAACGTCAAAGATTACCAAAGAAGCTCGAGTCTGGTTTTTATCGGTTGCCTGCACTAAGCCAAAAGATTTGGGATTTGCTTCGGAATTTTGGACATTCGAAGCCCTTGCTAAGTATATAAGGGATAATTGCCATAATGCGGGACACCCATCTATAGAAAAGATTAGCAAAGGAACGGTATCAAAGATTTTATCGAAAAGCGATGTTAAACCTCACAAGATATCCTACTACCTTGAAAAGAAGGATGCAGATTTTGATAGAAAAATGACACAAATCCTGCATGTCTATAAAGAAGTAGAATTATACAAAGCCACACAAGACAATGAACAAATGGTGGCCATCTTATCGTACGATGAAAAACCCGGGATACAGGCAATACAAAACATTGCACCGGATCTGGCTTCACGCCCTGAGATGTATACAAACTGGGCAAGGGATTATGAATATAAAAGGCACGGCACGGTTTCATTATTGGCATCAATTGATTTGCTCAATGGGAAAGTCTATGGACAAGTTCATGACCGTCACAGAAGTAAAGAATTCGTGGGGTTTTTAAAAGGTCTTGATGAATTGTATCCACCGGAATTCAAGATAAAAATAATACTGGATAATCATTCATCACATATTTCTAAGGAAACAAAAGCTTTTCTTAAAACTGTCCCTAACAGATTTGAATTTGTATTTACTCCAACTCATGCATCGTGGCTGAATATAATTGAGGTGTTCTTCAGCAAAATGACAAGAACCTTTTTACGGGGTATACGTGTAGAATCAAAGGCAGAGCTTAAAGAGAGGATATTGAAATATCTTAATGAAGTAAATGAAATGCCAGCAATATTTAAGTGGAAGTGGAAGATGGAGGATATAACTGTTGGATAAATATTGATATGTTAATTGGGAATCGCTATACTAGGTTTGTGTTGATATATTTCATAACATGCTCCCTAAATAACAAAAGAGTTTGCTATGGCTTATATCATGCACAAGAAAATAAGCGGAAAGACTTACTACTATGCTGAACAGAGAGTCTGGAAGGACGGTAAGTCACGCAG
Source organism: uncultured Bacteroidaceae bacterium (assembly GCA_964540005.1). Lineage (GTDB taxonomy): Bacteria > Bacteroidota > Bacteroidia > Bacteroidales > SM23-62 > CAZILN01. The sequence continues at coordinate 43,744 of CAZILN010000246.1, forward strand.
GGAATGGCAGAAGTACCTGGGAACCATTGACCGGATCATGGATGCTGTTGAAGGCAACCTTCTCGCGCCGGACCATGCTGTCTTATTTGAATTGGGTGGTGTTGCATCCTATCTTTCTTTAGCAAAACAGATCCAACTGGTTGAAAAGATTGACCGTATGCTCCCTAAAAGGAAGCAAGGACTCAGCATCGGGAAGTACCTGTTAATCGCCACCATAAACCATGGATTGGAAGCGGTAAGTAAGCGGAGCATGTGGTCGTGGTTTCAGAACACAGTATTATTAAATCATTTCTCCGGAATAAAGAAAGAACACTTAACCTCCCAGCGTTTCTGGGATCATATGCATCTGATCCCGGAAGAGAAGATCACACCTGTCTGGTTAGAGGTATTAAAAAGCGCGCTGTCATCCACTCATATTGATCTTTCGAGCGTAGCCTTTGATGAAACCAATTTCTATACATTTATCAGTACTTTCAACCAGCGTTGCAGTATCCCTCAGCGAGGGAAGAACAAGCAGGGCAGATCGAATTTGCGCCAGGTGAATTATGCTCTGTTTTGTTCAAAGGAGAATCATCTACCGCTATATTTTGATGTGTATCAGGGCAATGTACATGATGCGACAAAATTCAAAGAGATTTTGGTAGGATTTAATGCCGCTTTCAAAGACAAGATTACCCCGGGGTCAACAATGACCATTGTATTTGACAAAGGGAATAATTCCCCGGAAGCGATAGGTGAGATTGATCAATCACCCTTTCACTTTGTAGGGTCCTTAAAACTGAATGATCATGCCGAACTGGCATCTATCTCAAATATGGACAAAAGATTTGAATCAACCGGACATCCGCAATTAGAGAGCCTGAAAGCTTTACGTGTAGAAAGAGTCATTTACGGAGAACAAAGAACGGTGATTGTAACCTTCAATCAGAACCTGTACAATGATCAGATTAAGACCTTGTATAATGATCTTGAAAGATGCCAGGGAAAGCTTTCAGACCTAAGCCGTCGGTTGACAGACCGGGCGAAGGGGCTGGTTACCCGGGGTAAGAAACCCACAAAAGCATCCGTTGAGAAAAATGTAAAGGAAATACTGAAACGACAGCACATGAAACAGTTGATCAAGGTGGATTACCAGCAGAACAATGGCATTCCTTTGATACAATATTCGCTGAACGGGGAGGAATTTGCAGGACTAACCGATACATATCTGGGAAAGAAGATACTATTCACGGATAATCACGATTGGAAAACAGAAGACATCATACTGGCTTATCACGGCCAACACATCATTGAGAATATATTCAAAGAGACCAAGGACAGTAAGACGGGGTGCTGGTGGCCATTGAATCACTGGACTGACCAGAAAATTAAGGTCCATGGCCTGTATTGCACAATCACGCTATTGATGAGGGCGCTGATGATCATCAAGACCAGGGAAGAAAATATAAACTTGTCACTGGGGCGGCTACATGAATCATTGAAGGGTATCAAACAGGTGATTAATATTTATCCCAAGCAGAAAGGACAAGGAAATAAAAAGGAATGGAAGGTCAGAACGCTAACCAAGATGGATGAAATCCAGGAAAAGCTATTTGATCTCTTTGAGATGAATGACTATATTGCAATTTAGGGGAATGAAATGATGATCGTATGGCATTATTTATGAGGATATTACAACCTCAATTTTTGATAACTCGTAAAGTCGGGCTAGCCTGCTTAATTGCTCCTTAACTTTAGCTTGAGTATGCAAAGCACTGTCCCTATTAAATGCTTTAATAATATTGCAGACGAAATAATGGCACCATACCTAAAAAAACCTTCATGTTGCCAAACCTGTATTTGGCCCACCCTACTTTAATTATTTATTTCCTAGCCTTTTGCAGACTGTTGCCTGCTTAAAATTTTAGCTGCTTTTATGCTTTGTTTTTTATTGTCGCTGACTTTTAAGCTTTTGGTCAGCTTCAATGATTTGTTCTACACCCCGAAAAATTCTTGAATAGCGTAAATAGTTGCATTTAATCGTAGTGAAATCTACATTTTGCAATCCTGATTTCATCATCTTTAACTTGGTAAATAAGTCGATGTTCGTGATCTATTCTTCTAGACCAAAATCCTTTATACTTATATTTAAGAGGTTCAGGCTTACCTTTACCTGAGAATGGAGTCCTTGAGATGTCTTTTAATAGTTCATTTATTTTTTTGAGGATCTTTTTATCTGTCTTTTGCCAGTATAAATAATCCTCCCAGGATTCATCAACAAATATGTACTTCATTTGTCGAGGATTGGTTTTTCAAATGACTCTCCGAACTTTAGCTTCTCAATTGCAGAATCGAGACGTTTTTCATTTGTAAGGGAAGACAACTCATGCTGAGTTGCAGTAAGTGAGTTATATTCAACTAGTGACATAATCACTACACCATTGTCTTTTCCCCTATTAATAATCAGAGTTTCGAAGTTCTTTGTAACACTATCGAGGTACCGTTTAATGTCTTTTCTAAAATCAGATATTGTTGTTGTTATCATAGCTGTATGTATTTGTACAATATTATGTACAAATATAGGTACAAATCATGAGCCAAACAAATTTGAAATATCATTTATTTGAGACTTATCTTTTCGGCAAATTCAAAATTTTGTAAATCTCTTTGGCCTGACCTATACCTATTTGGGAGTGTAGAACGGTGGAAGTAAGCCGCCGAGGAACGAGGTCGGCTTTACTGTTTTGTTCCGCTACAGTGTATCAAGATGATGGGGGATAACAGTGTGATTTGGCTGATGAGTTTTAGCTATTCATTTTACTATGATCTTACTATTATGTAGATTATTATTTTCATCAGAAATTTCAAGCAATAATATTCCCTTTTTTAATTCTT
>CAZILN010000247.1:0-15248 GCA_964540005.1 uncultured Bacteroidaceae bacterium
CGGTATATTAATGACCTGATCGGCAAAGGCCTGGAATTCCCTGTTCTCGCGGAATTCCTGCTGTATACCTCGGCCAGCATGGTTCCTCTGGCCCTTCCCCTGGCCATCCTGATGGCTGCCCTAATGACTTTCGGGAACCTGGGGGAGAATTATGAGCTAACAGCATTGAAATCTTCCGGAATATCCCTGCAGCGGATCATGATGCCTCTGATTATCCTGACCATACTGATCAGTATTGGAGCCTTCTTTTTTTCCAACCACGTGCTTCCTGTAGCCAATCTTAAGATGAAGTCCCTGTTATATGATATAAAAAGACAAAAACCTGAATTTCAGATTACTGAAGGAGTTTTTTATAATGGGATCGACGGACGCAGCATTCGTATAGGGAAGAGGAATTATATAACAAATATGCTATATGATATTCATATTTATGATCACACCACCACGAAAGGAAATACCAATGTGACCTATGCCGACTCAGGGGTTATGCAGATGTCTGACGATGAAACTTACCTGGTTATAACTCTGTATGATGGCAATGCCTACACCGAAATGCAGACTGAGAAGAAGAACAGGAAGGAATTTACCTATCCGCACAGAAGAGAAAAATTTGAAAAGCAGACCATCCTTATAGAAATGTCCGGATTTGGCCTGGACCGTACTGATGAATCATTATTCAGGAGCAATTATCAAATGATGAGCCTGTCCCAGTTGTTCCTGTATGAAGATTCCCTGGAAATGGAAATTGCAAAGCTCCACGAAGGTCTGGAGCGTAACCTGATGGAAGGGACCTACTACAAATACCGCAGGGAAAGACAGGTTAAAGATACAATCGGCCCGGGGAGGGAAGAAAGTCCGAAGATCATGAATTTTAATCTTGACAGCCTGTACCAGGATCTCCCTGACAGGTTAAAAAGACAGGTAATCACTCAGTCTCTGAACGATGCCAGGGCCTCAATGAATTATATCTCCAGCACCTATATGAACTCCGACTCAAAAATCTCAAGACTGAGAAGGTACCAGATCGAGATACAGCGAAAATTCACCCTCTCCTTTGCGTGTTTTATCTTCTTTTTCATCGGAGCCCCCCTGGGGGCCATTATAAGAAAAGGCGGACTGGGTATGCCAACGGTAATATCCATTCTCTTTTTTATTTTTTACTATATCATATCCCTTTCAGGTGAAAAGATCGCCCGCGAAAGTATGGTTACTCCCTTTCAGGGTATGTGGATCTCGGCTATCATACTGCTGCCCATAGGGGTATTCCTTACATACAAGGCTTCCACAGACTCTTCAATCATGAACATGGAAACCTACTCATTGTTCATCAAGAAATATTACCGGCGTTTCAAAATCATGATCAGCAGGTTGGGACTCCAGTCATGAATATACTCTTACTCTCAAATAAACTCCCTTACCCTCCCAGAGACGGAGGATCAATAGCTACTCTTAATATGGCCCTTGGACTGGCTGAATGCGGCTGTAATGTTAGTATCCTGGCCATTAATACAAACAAGCATTACTACTCGGATGAAATGATCCCCGGGGAGATCAGTGACAGGATAAGCATCAGTTCAGTCAGGGTAAACACTTCTATAAATCCATTGAAACTGATATGGAACTTGTTTTTCTCCCGTCTCCCGTATAATGCAACAAGATTCGTATCCCCGGCCATACTCACAGCACTGTCACAGCTGCTGGATAATCAGGATTATAATATCATCCAGTTGGAAGGCCCCTACCTGTTTTATTGCCTGCCGCTTCTCCGTGCAAAAAGCAAGGCCCTGATCTCCCTGCGGGCCCACAATATCGAACATGAAATTTGGCTTAGAAATGCGAGCAATGCATCCCATGCCATTCAAAGGAAATACCTGGATTTACTTGGAAAAAGGATCAGGAGGCTGGAAAAGGAACTACTGATGCAAATTGATCTGCTGGTCCCGATTACTGACAGAGATGCCGGTAAACTGAAAGAGTTTAACCCTGCCCTGCATGTTCACACCGCAACTTTTGGATTACAGGCATCCGATTATAAGCCACAGCCTGCACCCGCGGAATTCAGCCTGTTCTTTATAGGAGCCCTTGACTGGCTTCCGAACATCGAAGGTATAAACTGGTTCATTGAGAATGTCTGGCCTGCTGTACAGACTGCCTTCCCGGGGATTCACTTTTATATAGCAGGACGCAATGCGGATAAGTACTTCAACCAGGTCCTTAAAGATCCGGCGATCAGCCTAATGGGTGAAGTAGAGGATTCCCTGAAATTCATGTCTGAACATTCTGTAATGATTGTCCCACTGCGCTCCGGAAGCGGTATCAGGGTTAAAATACTGGAAGGGATGGCTATGGGAAAAACAATTATCAGCACACGGATCGGATGCGAGGGGATAGCTGCACGGGACGGGGAAGAAATACTGCTGGCAGATGATTCCCCCGGGTTCATTTCTGCTATTAAGAAACTCATTGAAAATCCACGGCTTCAGGACAATATAGCAATAAAAGCCAGGCAATTCATTATAGAAAAATTTGATAACTTAGTAGTTTGTCAGGGTCTAATGGACTTCTATAAAGAACAATTGTGATGGTCTGGGAAATTATCTTCTGGCTGGCTGTTATCTCCATCATCCATTCCTATCTGCTGTTTCCCCTCCTGCTCATCCTGCTTGCATCTTTCAGGAAACCCAACGATGTGGTTTATGGTTCGGACGAAGAATTACCCTTTGTTTCAATTTTAATGGCTGTGCATAATGAAGAACTTGTACTGGTAAAAAAGCTGCGCAGCGTCTTTAACTCAGAATATCCTGAAGATCGGTTTGAGATGCTGGTAGGATCGGATCATTCTACGGATAGAAGCAATGAAATACTCAGAATATATTCAAACGACTGTAAATCCCTGCGGTTCTATTCCTTCGATGAACGACAGGGAAAACCGGCAATAATTAACAGTTTATATAAAGAAGCAAAAGGAGAGATACTGATCCTTACCGATGCCAATGTATTTTTCAGGAAAGACACTATATTTCAGCTGGTTAAACATTTTGAAAACAAAAAAATCGGCCTGGTTGCAGGCAATATTGTTAATTCACGTACAACTACTGACGGTGTCTCCATCCCGGAATGGACATTCCTGTCAAGGGAGATCAGGACAAAATACAATGAAGGCAGGATATGGGGGGCAACTATAGGCGCTGAAGGAGGATGCTATGCCATCAGAAATGAACTGTTCAATCCTGTTCCAAAAGGATTTGCAGTTGATGACTTTTACATCACCATGAAAGTCCTTGAGAAAAGATATGACTGTATTCTTGAACTGGAAGCTGTCGGGTACGAAAATGTGTCCAACAGCATGGCTGAGGCCTTCAGGAGAAAAATCCGCATTTCTTCAGGCAATTTTCAGAATTTGCGGACCTTTAAAAGATTGTTATGGCCACCTTGGACAGGAAGGGCCTTCAGTTTTTTTTCCCATAAGGTCCTGCGATGGTTCGGACCCTTTTTCCTGCTCACTATCCTGTTGACAAATATCCTGATAGGTACCGATCATATAATCTACCTGATCACACTGATCACTCAATTATCTTTATTTACCCTCCTCATAATTGATTTTTTATTGAGGAAAATCCGTTTTCATATTGTACTTTTGCGATTTATTACACACTTCTTCAGCATGAATCTGGCATTGCTGCTGGGATTCTTTAAATTCTTGAAAAGATCAGAAACTGATGTCTGGGAGCCAACAAAAAGAACAAAAGCTAACTGAAGCCGGTTTTAACACAATAGAACATGCCATTGAAGCCATTAAGGCAGGGGAGATTATTATTGTGGTAGATGATGAGGACAGAGAAAATGAGGGTGATTTTGTAACTGCTGCCGAACTCATCACCCCTAAAAAGGTTAATTTCATGGCCAAGTACGGGAGGGGGCTGATATGTGCTCCCCTGACAGAGGAACGCTGCGAAGAACTGGAACTTGACATGATGGTAGGTATGAATACCAGCCTTTACAGGACAGCCTTTACGGTATCTGTCGACCTGATCGGTCATGGCACCTCGACAGGCATCTCGGCCAGCGACCGTGCCAAAACGATCAAAGCGCTGGTTGACCCGGCTACCAGGCCCGAAGACCTGGCCAGGCCAGGACACATATTTCCGTTAAAATCAAAATCCAAGGGTGTTCTGAGACGGACCGGCCATACTGAGGCCACAGTGGATCTTCCCAGGCTGGCCGGACTGATACCCGGAGGCGTACTGGTTGAGATCATGAATGATGACGGCAGCATGGCCCGGTTGCCTGAGTTGCTCAAAATTGCTGAGAAATTTGAGCTGAAGATCATAACCATCAAGGATCTTATCGCATACAGGTTAAAAAGTGAAAGTATCATCCTGCAGGGTGTGGAAGTAAATCTGCCTACCAAATACGGTGATTTCAGGCTGATCCCTTTCATTCAGAAATCCAACGGGCTGGAACACGTAGCACTGATTAAAGGAAATATAGACAAAGATGATCCTATTATGGTCAGGGTGCATTCTTCCTGCCTGACAGGAGATGTATTCGGCTCTTACCGCTGTGATTGCGGATCCCAGCTGCATAAAGCCATGAAGATGATTGATAAGGAAGGCCGGGGCGTCCTCGTGTATATGAACCAGGAAGGCAGAGGGATAGGTCTCTTCAATAAGATCAAAGCCTATAAGCTGCAGGAGGAAGGACGGGATACTGTTGAAGCTAATAATGACCTGGGATTTGATGAGGATGAGAGAGATTATGGTGTGGGGGCCAACATCCTCAGGGAACTTGGGCTGGGGAAATTAAAACTGCTAACCAACAATCCCAGGAAAAGGGCCGGTCTTGAAGGTTATGGCCTTACTATTGTCGAAAATATACCGCTGGAAATTGAACCCAATGAATACAATGAGTTTTACCTGCAGACCAAGAAGTATAAGATGGGTCATTTCCTGGATCTCGTGAAGTACCACCCTGATAAGAAGGAATAGATGCTTAAGATCGTTTTTATGGGAACACCAGCGTTTGCTGTTCCCAGCCTTAAAGCATTATTAGATAACCAGTTTCCCATACTGGCTGTTATAACATCACCCGACAGGCCTGCAGGCAGGGGCCGGAAACTTACATCCTCAGAAGTCAGAAAATTTGCCGACAGCCATCAAATACCTTTACTACAGCCGCCAAACCTGAAAGATCCCGCGTTCGTCGATCACCTGAAGGCACTGGGAGCAGATCTGTTCGTGGTGGTTGCTTTCAGGATGTTGCCCGAGGTGATATGGTCCATTCCCCCGAAAGGCACCATTAACCTTCATGCATCACTCCTTCCCCAGTACAGGGGAGCTGCACCCATTAACTGGGTACTGATAAACGGTGAAAAAGAGACCGGGGTGAGTACTTTTTTCATTAACCGCGATATCGATAAAGGCCAAATAATTTACCGGGAAAAAACACAGATCAGTCCGGAAGAGCGAGCCGGACAACTGCACGACCGTTTGATGGAACAGGGTGCCGGGCTCCTGGTGAAAACGGTCTGGAGCATACAACAGGGCAATGTACCCGGTATAGAACAGTCAAAACTCTATGAGCCTGGTAAGGTTCTGAAACCAGCTCCAAAACTATCCCGTGAAGACGGAAAGATAGACTGGAACCTTAAAACAGAGAGGATTTTTGACCTTATACGCGGACTGAGTCCTTATCCGGCGGCATGGACAGAAGGCCGTGGTCCGGACGGTGAAAGTATTTACCTTCGGATCTACAGCTGTGAAACTGATCCTGTGTCACACCCCGAAGTTCCAGGAACAATCATTACTGATCACAGGACAAGTCTGAAATTTGCTGCTTCAGACGGGTTTATCGTGGTGACTGAACTGCAGCAGGCTGGTAAAAGACCAATGAAGATTCCGCAATTTCTGCGGGGCATGCGTAACATAGAGAGTTACAGGTTCTGACTATTCCTGTTTCTTCTTTTTCCTGAGGTTCAGTTCCTGACCGACCTCAGGCTGTGATCCATCCTCCATCAGATTCATTCTGTACAGGTTAGCAAGCCTTATCCCGTACATCTGGGATATTTTATACATATTCTCCCCTTCTTCGACAACATGGGTTTTGAATTCTACCGAAGCCTTCTTCCGTTTGGGCTGAATGTACAATACCTGGCCCTTGTTCAGTTCAGCATCCCTGGGCATTTCATTATACTTGGCCAGTTCGCGGGGCAGGAGCTCAAGTTCCTCGGTCAGGCTGGCGTAAGTATCCTCTTCAGTTGCAAGGATATAGTTGATCCGGTTTCTTTCAAGGATCTTCCGGCCTATCTCAATTTCAAAATCATCTATGTCAACCCTCTCGTCTTCCCTTTCCCTGGGTCTTCTCTGTTTTACATCGTATTGATGCAATTCATTCTCTTCTATAAGTTTAATCAGTCTCTCTGCATAGGCAGGCGCTGTGGCATAACCGGCTTTTTTCAATCCCCTGGCCCACGATTTATAATCAGTCTGACTGTATTCAAAAAGGAAACTGTACCTCGGACTGTTCATTAAAAACTGGGTGTGGTCATGGTAGGATTCATCAGCGGATTTATACCTTCTGAAGCATTCATTCCTGGCATCATCATCCTCATATATTTCTTTGCCCTTCCATCCATGGCATTTTATGCCGAAATGGTTGTTACCTTTCACCGCCAGCTTGCTGTTCCCGTTAGCCGATTCCAGTATACCCTGCGCCAGTGTGATACTCGCAGGTATCCCGCTGCGGTTCATTTCCTTAATTGCAATATCTTTATATTTCTTTATATACTCTTCCCGGCTCATATTCTGAGCCCGGAGAACAGGTTCGCCAGGCAGGATCCCGGAAAGGACTGCCAGTATCAGGATCATAAATCTCATTTCCTTCTGATTTAGCCCTAAAAGTAAATAATAGCTATATATGAAAAGCAGAAAGAAAATTCCTAATTATTAACATTTATAAGGGAAGCAGGGACGGATTAGGTCAATCCGATTCCGCTGTAAGGGCATTCCAGAGATTATCCTGGGGCGGTGGAGCAACAATACTGATCTTCGTTTTACTGACCGGGTGAATGAATGATATCCTGCGTGCATGAAGGCTGATGCTGCTGTCCGGGTTCGACCTGGGGAACCCGTATTTCAGGTCTCCTTTAACAGGACAGCCTATCCTGGACAACTGGCACCTGATCTGATGGTGCCGGCCTGTTAATAATTCCACCTCCAGCAATGAATAGTTGTCTGATCTGTTGACCAGCCGGTATCTTAACCTGGCCAGCTTTGAGCCTTTAACATTCGTATTGAATGCGAAAGATTTATTTTTCTTTTCATCCTTGCGCAGGTAGTGTTCCAGCACAGCCTCCTCCTCAAAAGGAGCTTCCCTGGTAATGGCCCAGTAGAACTTACTCACCTGGTTTTCTCTGAACAAATCATTCATTCTGGAGAGTGCCTTCCCCGTGCGGGCAAATACTATTACCCCGCTGACCGGACGGTCAAGGCGGTGAATTACGCCCAGGAAAACATTGCCTGGTTTCTGATAGTTTGATTTAAGGTATTCTTTGACATACTCCCCCAGGGGTTTATCTCCTGTCCTATCCCCCTGTACAATCTCTGAAGGTTTCTTGTTGACCGCAATCAGATGATTGTCCTCATATAGTACCTCAAGCATCAGGCTATATTAATTTTTTCCTTTCAGACTTGCGTGCTTACGAACCTGCGAATTTGTAAACCTGCGAATCTGAGAATTTGTGAATCTGCGAATCTGCGAATTTGCGAATTTGCGAATTTCTTAATACTGCTCCTTTTCATTGGGGAAGTCACGTTCCCGTACATCGATGATGTAATTCTCAACGGCTCCCTTCACCTCTGCGTAAAGATTGTGATAGCGTCGCAGGAACCTTGGGGAAAACTCCTGGGTGATCCCAAGCATGTCGTGCAGCACCAGTACCTGTCCGTCCACATCCGGACCTGCCCCTATTCCTATGACCGGGATCTTCAACTCCCCTGCCACCTGTTTGCCCAGTTTGGCAGGTATCTTTTCCAAAACAATGGCGAAGCAGCCTGTGTCTTCAAGGATATGGGCATCTTCCACCAGCTTTTTAGCCTCTTCTTCATCCCTGGCACGAACCACGTAGGTGCCGAACTTATGAATAGACTGGGGTGTAAGCCCGAGATGCCCCATTACCGGGATACCGGCAGATAATATCCTGACCACAGATTCCCTGATCTCTGCACCCCCTTCCATCTTAACCGCATGAGCTCCGGTCTCTTTCATGATGCGTATGGCAGAAGATAATGCTTCTTTCGAATTGCCCTGGTAGGTCCCGAAAGGCAGATCCACGACAACAAGGGCTCTCTTTACTGCACGAACCACAGCCGACCCGTAATCAATCATCTGGTTAAGTGTGATAGGAATGGTGGTCTCGTACCCTGACATGACATTCGATGCAGAATCACCTACAAGGACAATGTCTATTCCGGCTTCATCGATAATCCTGGCCATCGAATAATCGTAGGCTGTCAGCATAGCGATCTTCTCATTCTTCAACTTCATTTCATGAAGAACATGAGTGGTAACCCTGCGAACAATTTCATGTAACGGCATAATTCAAAATATTTGATGGAAGACCATGAGAATCAGGACCAGGCTGCAAAGGTAATAAAGATGTCTGACTTTTTGTCATTATTTGGCATCATGGCACAATCATTGACTACTTACATCTATTGTTAAAAAATCAAGTAATACTAAAATAAATTAAGCAATATGAGTAAGATTATCGGAATAGATCTTGGCACCACGAACTCATGTGTTTCGGTAATGGAAGGTAACGAACCCGTTGTCATTCCTAACAGCGAAGGCAAGAGAACCACTCCGTCAATGGTCGCTTTTGTAGAGAATGGCGAAAGGAAAGTCGGAGACCCTGCTAAAAGACAGGCGATCACCAATCCGAAGAAAACGATATTCTCCATTAAAAGATTCATGGGAGAAACCTTTGATAAGGTGCAGAAAGAGATAAATAGGGTGCCCTATGATGTAGTAAAGGGAGAGAACAATACACCACGTGTTAAAATTGATGACAGGAAATTTACCCCTCAGGAAATATCGGCCATCATCCTTCAGAAGATGAAAAAGACAGCCGAGGATTACCTTGGCCATGAGGTCACTGAGGCAGTTATTACCGTTCCTGCATATTTCAGCGATTCACAGCGACAGGCAACCAAGGAAGCTGGTGAGATAGCCGGACTGAAAGTAAAGAGGATCATTAATGAACCGACGGCTGCTTCCCTTGCCTATGGGATGGACAAGAAGGACAAGGATATGAAGATAGCTGTCTTTGACTTGGGTGGCGGAACATTTGATATTTCCATTCTCGAACTGGGTGATGGGGTGTTTGAGGTGAAATCGACAAACGGAGACACCCACCTGGGAGGTGATGACTTCGATGAGGTAATCATTAACTGGCTGGCTGAGGAATTCCAGAAAGATGAAAATATCGACCTGAGAAAAGATCCCATGGCGCTGCAGAGGCTTAAGGAAGCTGCTGAGAAAGCCAAGATAGAACTATCCAGTTCTTCCACAACTGAGATCAACCTTCCATACATAATGCCTGTTGACGGGATACCAAAACACCTTGTCAGGAACCTGAGCAAGGCCAAATTTGAGAGCCTGGCAGACCACCTGATCCAGAAAACAATTGAACCCTGCAAGAAGGCCATGAAGGACTCAGGGCTGAAAGCATCTGAGATAGATGAGGTGATCCTGGTTGGCGGGTCCACAAGGATCCCGGCCATTCAGAAAGTCGTACAGGATTTCTTCGGGAAAGCCCCTTCCAAGGGAGTTAATCCTGATGAAGTCGTTGCTGTAGGAGCAGCCATTCAGGGAGGCGTATTGACCGGAGAGGTAAAAGATGTGCTCCTTCTGGACGTGACTCCGCTGTCACTTGGCATAGAGACACTTGGTGGGGTTTTGACCAAGCTTATTGATGCCAATACAACCATACCGACCAAGAAAACAGAAACTTTTACCACAGCTGCGGATAACCAGCCCTCGGTCGAAATCCATGTTCTCCAGGGTGAACGGTCCATGGCAAAGGATAACAAAACCATTGGCAGGTTCCACCTGGATGGTTTACCTCCATCCCCAAGGGGGATCCCCCAGATAGAGGTAACCTTCGATATTGACGCAAACGGTATACTCAATGTCTCGGCAAAGGATAAGGGCACCGGCAAAGAACAGAGTATAAGGATAGAAGCTTCAACAGGGCTGACAGATGAGGAAATCGCAAAAATGAAGTCAGAAGCCCAGGCCAACGAGGAAGAGGATAAAAAAGTCAAGGAAAGGGTGGATAAGCTGAATTCGGCCGACGGTATGATTTTCCAGACCGAAAAACAGCTGAAGGAATTCGGGGATAAACTGCCTGCAGACAAAAAAGAGCCAATTGAGAAAGCACTGGAAACCCTCAGGGAAGCGCATAAAAAGGAAGACCTGGAAGCTATCGATAAGGCCCTGGCAGAACTGAATACAGTATGGCAGGCAGCTTCAGAGGAGATGTATAAGGCAGGACAGCAGGCCCAGGGACAGGAGGCTTCCGGGGAGGCCGACCAGCAGGCCGGCGAAGACAAGAAACCAGGCGATGACCAGGAAGTAACTGACGTGGATTTTGAGGAAGTTAAGTAATTGGTTGAATTATAACCTTGTAACCTTGCTTGGATACTGGCAACAGCTGGCGTGGGGCACAAAACAAGAGACAGGGGGAAGTGAGCGCAGTAAACTGGCTGGATTTTGTTTTGTGAGGCTATTTTTTTGAGTTACTTTTTCTGTATCCTTTGACGACCTTCCGGGGTTCTTTTTCTAGCTCCTCCTGCTTGGCCTCTTCCAATTGTTTGAGGTATTCAAAGATTAATTGGATATTATTATCCTGGCTCACTATCGCTCTCTTTATCTCATTGATCTCATGCATGACATCCTTCTGTACCAACAACATCTTGCGTATCAAAGTAAAAGTACGCATGATTGCAATATTTACCTCTATTGCCTTTTTACTGTTAAGGACGCTGGAAAGCATAGCAACTCCATTCTCAGAAAAAGCAAATGGAGCAGCACCACCAAGATACTTTTTTGAAGGTATCACATTTTGTGATACCACTGTATTTATTTCATCTTCAGTAAGTTCATACATAAAATCAGACGGAAAACGATCTATGTTACGACGTACAGCCTGTTTTAAGGCCCTTGTTTCTACTTCATACAACTCTGCCTTTAGATTTACACAATATTATGTATTACCTTTTAATAACACTAATGATGATGATCTTGCTTGCAATTACAGCTTCTTGTCTTATAACCGAACTATTTTCCGTGATCATCAATTGATTCGTTTAATGTATTCAAAAGTAATAGTTTATTGTTTGGATGTCACAAATTGTGTCCTCCAATTTATCCTAGGGGATGGTATTTCTCTATTGCTGCTTTCAGTATATTGGTGATCACACTCTGTCGGATGTTACGGAGATTAAGGGTACAACCAAAGAACAGGGATCTGTTAATTTACCCACCGGGTAACCGATACCTTCTCCCGTCTCAGCACTGCCCCGCAGGGTTATGATCAGCCGGTTCGTATCATCCCTTTGCATTGCGGGTCTTGCCATATAGATGTAATCCCTGGTAAATCAACAAACTGATGGCAACCTTGTTTTTTAATCTTGCTCCTTCAAATCTCTCTCCACGGTGCATCAGCTGTTCCAGCTCAGATGAAGTAAAAATAATACCGCAGTTGGATGTCCCGGTAAGTGGCCAGTTCTGTATACATTCATTTATTTGAGCTGAATGGCTTACAGAATTATTTTTTAATTCGATGTTACTTTAAACCGTACTAATCTTAACGGGATTCCCTCGCTTTCTTTTAGTACCTGTAAGCTGTAAATATACCCGTCGTGGAAGGCCATTTTTGAGGGCATGATCTCCAGATGGTATTCATCACAGATGAAACTGCTCTGACAAATAAAGCTCCCCTTTTCCCCGTATACCCATACATTGAATTTATTCGCACCATCTTCTTCGGGAAATTCAAAAAATAATAAATTTCCATCCGAATCTTTTAGAATGGTTGAAAATGCGGGAAGAGGAATTGGCTCGGATATACTGTTCAGGTCTTCCTCCATTTTTATTATAAATGATTCACGTGCTTTCCTTCTCTCTTCATCAGATTCAATTGATTCTATAAATTTATACTCATAGTTTTTGATTTTTTCAATAGACTCTCTTTGGTGTTCTTTCTGTTCTTCAACTGAGATAAAACCTGCTGACCAGCTAGTTTTATCTTTCGATAGCTGATTACCGTTTATATCATAAATCAATATCTCTCCTGTTGATGGAATGGCAACTATAAGTTTGTCATGGATATATTGAATCTTTGGAGGATTAGAAATGCCAACCCAAGATGTGACCGGTGACATTGTATTGAAACTAAAGATTCCATGATTTTTGGTATTATATGTGTATTGAAATCTTACATCTTTTGTTTCATGTGTTTTATCCCTGTCAATAAAATGATCCCAGATGATTTTCTGTTCATTAGTTTCATAATCCACTATGGCTACGAAATCCCTGAACTTGGTCTTCCAGATAACCCACCCGACAACAGCGATTTTATTATTTGGCAAAGGAATCATTTGTTTGCTCATATAATTTAGTTTCAGTGTCTTTTTATAATTCCCGTTGAGATCAAAGCAAAGCATATTACCCATATTATCTAAATCAGTAAACAGTATATTGTTATTAATTACCCCCTGGATGCTTTTTGTTCTGTTAAACTTCTTTCCATTACTCCTGACTATGCCGAATTCTTTTTCGAACCGGCCATCCGGATCAAACAAAGAATAATAGTTACTATATGCATGGCTTACCACTGCAGAGCCATCAGGTAAAATGACAAGTGATTTTCGGATACCGATGTGTTTATTATACATACTATCGGAAAAACTTTCGAAGATTTTTCCCCAATTATTACCTTGAGCATATTCGGTGTCCGGCACAAGTTTTACTGTTCCGCTTTTATAAATGTCCAGAAGATCCTGGGCGCTTACTACTTGTCCAAACACGAGAATTGATAGTAGAAACAGAAGCTTTTTCATTTTTTCAAAATTGTAATTATTCAATAAGATATTCCGTAATAGTTCCGTCTGAACCTATTACGCTAATAATAAGTTGTTGCTGAAATACCGTTCGGTTTGCGTCATATTCCCGGTTGGGAATATTCAGAAGAATTATCTCTTCATCAGATTGAGGTTTTTCCCTGACTGTAAACAATAATGCAAAGAATAAGACACAGGCTGCAGATAAACTGATAGTAATAATCCTGATTTTTGAGCGTCTTTTTTGCCCTGGAATAACAGGTATTACAAGTTCCGGAATTTCATGCCTGATATCTCCCAATGAATTAATGGTTTGTTTGATGCTGATAGCCAGCTTTCCTTGAGCATCAATTTTTCCGGAGCACTTTTCACAACCGGAGATATGTTCCCTGATCAGGTTCTCTTCACTGAGAGTAGTTTCCCCATCAATATATTTTTGAATTAATCCATCATCAATGCAGCTCATAATTCATCATTTTAAATTCTTCTTTCATTTTTATTAATGTACGGGATAACATTTTTCCAATTGAAGTATACTTTATCCCTGTTGTTTCGGCAATCTCCTTATAGGAAAATCCTTCACTATATAGTATGGCTAATATCCTCTCCTTTGGTTTTAGTTTTGAAAGAGCATGATAAACAACATCTCTTGCTTCCAGTTTCTCAATGCAATCCTCCTCTTCTTTAATAGTACTGACTGTATCAATGTTTTGGAATTTGTTCTGCCTGTTTGAAGTATCAATACACTTATTAATTGTTGCGCGTGTTAGCCAGCCCTTGTGGTGATGAATTGCATGGCCTGTATTTAGTTTCTCAAACAAATACACAAACACTTCCTGTACAACATCTTTTGCTAAGTCACCATCATTTAACATTTTCCTGGCAATGCTAATCATTGTATAATAATGATCTTTATATAGTACTTCAAATCTTTCCAAATCCTTATCTCATATTATAAGTCTGTTATCGGGGATGATTTGTGACAAAAGGCTTGCTGTTTTTGATTATAAAAATAGTTGATTACTTAATATCCAAATAAAAAGGCGTGTTTCAGACAAAGGGGCCATCCTTTTTTTATACTTTTATTGTAAATACCCAGGATCATGACTGAAATTGAAAAGCTGGATAAGATCGCTATCACAGTACAATCACACAAACTACTGGGCAAACTGCTTTCTGAGAATCCTTCCCTTGAAAGGATCCTGAGGGAATCAAAGAATGAAACCGAAGTACTGGTAGGGCTTAAGGACTGGATCCAAAAGGAATATAAAGACAGGATCAATGCATTCAGATTTTACCACAATAAAGAAACGGACCGCGCATTATTTGAAAAACTGGAATGGCAGGATTATGCAATTGTCCGGATCCTTGACTATATAGACCATGCAGGTATTGAGTACCCTGATCAGAACCTGAGAGGTGAAATTGCAGTCAGTCATCCACTAAGGCTTCTATGGCTGGCAGTATCACGCGGGACAGGCGGGGCTAAGCCTGATTTCTTTGAAGATATCATACAGTTGTTCCGGCAACTTAAGGGAGAAAATGATCCCGGCCCGCCCGAAAGGGACAGGATCGAACAGTGGATGGAAAGGTACCCTTCCGGTATTGATCCCAGGATCATTGAACTGAGAAAAGAAAACCGTGACCGTATCCTGAACTATATCATTAAGCGGATTGAAAAGTGTGAATTAAAAGACCCGGAATACATATTTCAGGAGGGCATTTCTGAGAAGGAAAAATTTAATAAGGCTCTGGAATGGTGGAAAGAAAGCAGGTTTCATCTTAAGTTCGCAGCCAGGGATCCTGATCAGTTGAACCAGATGCTTAACGCATCGCTGGATCCCGACCAGATGAAGATACTTAAAGATGCACAGGAGGCAGGAATCCCCTTCTTCGTCAATCCTTATTACCTGTCCCTCCTGCATGTCAGGGTCCCTTACTTTGCCGTGGGAGCCGACCTGGCCATACGGTACTACGTTTTGTACTCGCGGCAGCTGGTTGAAGAATTCGGTCATATTGTTGCCTGGGAAAAAGAAGACCAGGTGGAACCAGGCAAGCCCAATGCTGCCGGCTGGTTGCTTCCCTCGCATAATAATGTCCACCGCAGGTACCCGGAAGTAGCCA
>CAZILN010000248.1:0-11526 GCA_964540005.1 uncultured Bacteroidaceae bacterium
GAAATTTTAAGGATACTATAACCAAGTTAAGGACACAGGTAAAAACTGGCGGATACATCCTGATTGATGACGGGTACCTACGTGAAAGAAATTCACTAGACCGTAAAGGTTACGGGCATTACAGGAACCATGAAGATACCATTGAAGAATTAACAGTTAATAATGACCTGTTGATCAGGGAGATAAACACTAATGAATTCAACCTGGAGCTGAATGAGAAGTACCTGGAATGCATCACCAGACGGGGCGGGGAATTAGCCATAGATTATCCTGAACTGGGAAAAGACATCAAAGCATATATTAATCTGCAGAAGGAAGAATGTGATGTGATCAGTGATCATATTGAAGGAGCCCTCTGGGTATTGCAGAAAAAGTAATCTAAATCCTGACTGGATTATTTTTCCCATACACCGGGAAATGTATCCTAAGAGTATTGTACTTAGATGATCAGTAACTATTTTAAAATTGCCATACGCCTTTTCAGGAGGGATCTCCTGTATTCACTCATCAACATTGCAGGACTGGCAATAGGCATTGCCAGCTGCGTGATTTGTTACCTTCATATAGACTATGAATTAAGTTATGATAAGTTTCACAGCAAAAAGGAAAGGATCTACAGGCTGATCCTGGGAGAAACCGGTTCAGAGGACTACTGGGTAATGATGTCCGCTCCTGTTCCTCCAGCACTGCAGGAGCGTATCCCTGAAATTGAAGATTTTACCAGGATTGGACGCATAAGCTGGAATCCTAAGGCGCTGGTTACCTATGGGGATAAATCCTTTTTTGAAGACAGGTTCCTGCTGGCAGATCCATCCTTCTTCCGAATTTTTGATTTCAACCTCATTACAGGAAATCATGAAACGGTGCTGACGGATATCAATTCAGCGGTCATTACCCGATCAAATGCAAAGAAATACTTTGGTGATGCAAATCCGATCGGGAAGACAATTCTCGTTGATGGCAAGTACGAGTTTATGATCTCCGGTATCGTTGAGGATGCACCATTTAATTCGCATATGGAATTCGATTTCCTGGTATCATTTGAAAACATATCACGCATATACGGCGAAAATGCCCCTTATTCGTGGGGCTCCTTTAACTATTATGCATTTCTACTGTTATCGGAACAGGCAGATTTTTCAGAGGTGTCAGAAAAAATAGCCTCGATTAGCATTGAATTACCGGACAGGACTTTCACCTTCGATGACATCTTCATTCAGGCTTTAGGCGATATCCATTTCCAGAGTAACAGGGGCAATCAGAAACCTTCATACAATAAAACCTATATCTATATCTTCATTGCTATTGCCCTTGCGGTTTTGTTAATAGCCTCCATAAACTTTATCAACCTGACCACTGCCCGTTCTGAAAAAAGGATCAGGGAGGTGGGCATGAGAAAAACAAATGGTGCTACCCGTATACAGTTGATTTCCCAGTTTATTACGGAGTCGATTATAACATCCTTGCTCGCTGTGCTGCTCGCAAACCTGATTATAGTTATGTTCCTTCCCCGAATAAACTACATCCTTGAAAGCCAGATAGAAGTAGATTACTCAAATCCTGTATTCCTTCTGGTTCTGTTCAGTATTGCAGTTATAACAGGTATGCTCTCGGGGAGTTATATCGCCTTCTATGTTACCGGGTTTCGTCCCTATAATGTATTGAAGGGAAGTATCAGGGTCAACAAACGGGATATAAACCTCAGAAAAGCACTTCTTGTTTTCCAGTTTACGGTGTCTACACTTTTAATTATTTGCAGTCTTATTATTTTAAGGCAGCTGAGATATGTCCATGAAATGGATATTGGCCTGGACAAGGAGCATGTTATAAATGTCTCTGTTTTCGGGAAGGAGGCGCAGGAGAAAATTGGTTTGTTCAAAGATGAAATCACGGAATCCCCTCTTATCATCAGCGCAGCCGCATCATCATTTATCCCTGGCAGGCCGAACTTCCATCAGACAGTATGGTGGGAGGGACAATCAAATTCAACCAGCATGTTCCTTATACCGGTTGATAAGGATTTTGTAGCGACAATGAAGATTGAACTGTCAGAAGGCAACATGGAACGCTTGAAGGTGCTCCCTGACAGCACCTTGGAATACATTCTTAATGAATCAGCCAGGGAATTAATGGGAGTTAAGACCGCAACAGGAATCATGTTCTCTCCCTATGGTGGGAGTCGTAAAAAACCGGTCTTTGCCGTGGTAAGGGATTTTAATTACAGGTCACTTCATCATAATATCGACCCACTGGTACTGGTAGTAAAGAATCGTTCCGGTCATGACCAGGTATCAGTAAGGATAGCACCTGGACAGATCAGGGAAGCCCTGTCATTTCTTGAAGAAAAATTCAGGGAGGTAATGCCTTCCATCCCCTTTGAATTTAATTTCATGGATGAGCGCTTTGACCAGCTATATGCTGCAGAGAACAAAGCAGGGAAGATTATAGGTTTCCTGACAATATTGTCTGTAGCCATTGCCCTGTTTGGTATTTATGCATTGGGTGCATTTGCCATTCAGGAAAGAACCAGGGAGATAGCCATCAGGAAGGTTAATGGAATATCCGGCTGGAAACTGTTTGCTATCCTGACCAGGCAATTCCTGTTTCTGATGCTCACAGGTAACATTATTGCATGGCCCTTTGTATGGAAACTGATGAAGGACTGGCTCCGGAATTTTTCCTACAGGGTCTCACTCGGGGCAGATATCTTTATTCTGGCGACTTTTCTGACCCTGCTGACGGTGTTCCTGATTGTAAGTATCAAAGCCATACAGGCAACCAGGCTTAATCCGGCCGAATCACTGAGGTATGAATAATAATATTCCAAATCATAATATAATGTAGAATGTTTCGGTTCCATTTCAAAGTATTCATAAAAACCCTGCTTAAAAGTAAGCTGTTAACCATTATCAATGTTTCCGGACTGGTTATCGGTTTTGCCGTCTCCATATTGGTATGGGCTTTCGTCAACCATGAACTCTCCTATGATAATTCATTCAATGAGGCTGACAGGATCTGCCGCGTAATCAGGAACTGGCAGGGAAGTGAAAAGTACGAGACATCTGTATCGGCACCACTGGCACAGGCCCTGGTGTCGGGATTCCCTGAAATCATTGCTACTACAAGGCTATACAGCAGTACTAGTAATATTGTCGTTAAAGGTCAGGATGTATTCCGGGAAGACCTGGTCTTTGCAGTTGATTCCTCATTTTTTGCAGTTTTCGGAATTGATTTAATAAAAGGTAATCCTGAGATTTGCCTGAAAGCTCCGGGTTCAGCAGTACTGAGCCGTTCGGCTGCCCTCAGGCTGTTCGGCAGCTCTGAACCTCTTGGCCGGAACCTTTTATTTGAATGCAGCGGGCTGGGCCTCAATAATGAAAACTTTACCGTTACAGGTGTTTACGACAACTTCCCGGTTTGCAGCCATATGAGGCCTGATTTTCTATTATCCTCCTCATCGTTCGGATTTATAGACAATCCCAGTCCTTTAAATCACTTTCTTCAGGTGTATGTATTGCTGGAATTAGCTGGTCAGAAAGGAGCAGTAGAAAATAAGCTGCCTGATTTCATGAAGGATTATTACGGTACCGAATACTATGAGTACAGCGGAAGCACCTATCTGCTGCAGGGAATTAAAGACATTCATTTAAATACCGGTGTATATCATTCAGGGTATGAAACCCCTAAAGGAAGTTATATGGCGATTTATATTTTCCCTGCCCTGGCCCTGTTCATCATATTGATTTCCATGATCAACTTCGTAAACCTTCACACATCCCAGTCACTTAGCAGGAGAAAAGAAATATGGATGAAAAAGGTCAGCGGGGCGTCCTCTTCCAGGGAAATGGCCCTGCTTGTAATGGATTCGGTGGTTCTCTTCCTTGTCGCACTGATTATAGCAGTTTGTGTGATCGAGATCTTTTTCCCGTCGTTTGAAATGCTGGTCGAAAGACAACTCGACCATGCCCGCATTTTTTCACCGGTTCATATCATTCTGGGCGTTTCAGTCGCAATCATATTGGGTATCCTTTCAGGGCTTTATCCCGCAATGGTACTTATTTCCGCACACACCCTGAAGGATCAGAATAATTGGAGGGAATTCAAAACAATCGGCGTATTTTTTAATTCAAAGCTTATCATCCTGCAATTCGCACTGTGTATATTTTTCCTTTGCAGTTCCATATTCATATACAAACAATTCAAGTATATGAATATGGAAACAAACCGCGGTTTTAATAAGGAAAACATACTACTGATCAAGAATCCCTGGTATCTGGGCAATTCCCATGCGGCATTCAAAGAAGCACTGCTCGTTCATAGCGGGATTTCAGAAGTGACGAGTTCTGAAAGTGTCCCGGGAATTGACCAGTTCAGTGTTTGGGGACATCCGGTTGATTCAGCTGCCGATGACGCCCATATTACTGTCATCTATTGCGACTACGATTATGCAAGTACCCTGAATTTGAAATTGATAGCGGGACGTTTCTTTTCACGTGACTATTCAACAGATAACCTGGCTATGGTCCTGAATAAGGCTGCGGCTGACAGGCTTGGCTGGGACGAACCCATTGGGAAACGGTACAGGCTTGATACGGTCTATCATGTTATCGGTGTCATCCAGGATATACACTATGTATCCCTGCACAGCAAAATAGAACCCATGGGAATGGTCCTCATCGAACCGGGTTCTGAAAGCTTTATCAGTATGAGGATACGCACAGCTGATGCCGAAGAGGTTTTATCCTATGTTAACGATACCTGGAATGAATTTGTACCGGACAGGCCGGTAGAACTATCCTTTATGAACAGGGAATTCGATTTCTGGTACAGGACGGACCGCAAAATAGGGATTGTAACCGCCCTGTTATCCATACTTGCCGTTGCAATATCCTGTCTCGGACTCCTGGGACTTATGGTCTATACCACCATCCGCCGGACCAGGGAGATCGGTATCAGGAAAGTAACCGGAGCCTCAACAAGAAACATACTCTATCTTTTTCTGCAGGATACAAGCAAATGGTTGCTGGCTGCATTTGTCATTGCCATACCGCTGTCCTGGCTCGCTATGAATAAATGGCTACAGGGATTTGCCTACCGGACAGAAATAAGCTGGTGGATCTTTCTCCTGGCAGGAATAACAGTATACACCATTGCCATCGGCACAATCATCTGGCAGAGCATAAAAGTTGCCCGCCATAATCCCGCTGAATCCTTGCGATACGAGTGACAGGCAAAAGCAATATCCCGTATGATTATAGAATTAAAACCTGTTAAAAACCTCTTCGTTCGGGATTCAATTCAACTACATTTTTTCGATAAATTTGTTAATCCTATTACAGGTTGATTTTATGGATACAACCACAACTGATTCATCCAGGAAGATCTATCTTTTCGTATTTCTAGCGTCCCTCTTCATAGCAAATGCACTGATAGCCGAGGTTATAGGAGTTAAACTCATCTCGGTTGAGAAAGTATTTCACCTCCGGCCTCTTCACCTGCCTTTTATCGGAGGATCTAAGCTGGATCTTAATTTGAGCGTTGGAGTATTGATATGGCCGGTTGTTTTTATCCTTTCAGACGTAATCAATGAATATTATGGCAAGCAGGGAGTAAAAAGGATCAGTTTTATCGGGACCGGAATAATCGCTTATGCTTTTATTATTATTTATACTGCGACGGAGGCTCCGCCGGCCGATCTCTGGCTGAATAATAATGCCCTTGATGCAGCCGGGAATCCCTTTGATATGAATTTCGCTTATGCAAAACTCTTCAGGCAGGGACTGAACATCATCATCGGGTCACTGACAGCCTTTCTTGTAGGGCAGCTGGTTGACGCCTATATTTTCTATTACCTTAGGAAACTGACCCATCACCGTTTACTCTGGCTCAGGGCAACGGGATCCACCATTGTATCCCAATTATTCGACAGTTTCCTGATCCTCTTCATAGCATTTTACCTGCTGGGAAACTGGAGCATGATAGATGTCCTGGCAGTATTCGTGGTCCAATATGTTTACAAGATTATACTGGCTATTGCTCTTACACCTGCCGTCTACTGGGCACATAATATAATAGACCGCTATCTCGGCAAGGACAAAGCCATTCAAATGATCGATCAGGCAGAGGATCTTTAAAGGATTTGCTCCTAAATGATATTATTACCTTTCTATTAATCAGGAATATTCAAAAATTAATTTCTGTCTCATTTTATATTTTCAAACCTGACCTGGGCAGGCAATTTGTTCCTTCCCTGGATATCCGGACCGAAGGATGGCCAGCTGGCATTCTGGAAAAAGGATGGGACCGAATCAAGGTAATAGGAATCCGGGAGGTAATGATTACTGATATCCGGATCCCATAAGGTCTTATTATTAACTACATTCCCATGCTCCAGTTTATATTTACTCCTGTTCTCTTCATCCCGTATAGAAGTAGTGATGTTGCCTATCACATTCTGGTAATGTGACTCGTCGTAATAAAAGATACCCTCTCCGTTCACCTTATTCCTGAAAAAAGTGTTACCAGGTCCTGCCGGTCCCCACCAGTCGGCTATCCCGATTTCTTCCACCTCGTTGCCTTCGAAAAGGTTCATAAAGGTGTAATGGCCATGAATTGAAATATCGGGAGGCATCCACCCGATATTAAGGTTCGTTTCACCATCACCCTGGACCGTGTTGATTGAATAATTATACCCAAAGACATTCCCATTGGATCCGACCTGGACGAGCATCGCATGCCGGAGTGAATCAAAAATATTATTCTCAATAAGATTATTTGTTGCATGGTTGTTGCATTCAACACCATAACCACTGCCTCCTCCGCCATAAGAGAAAGAACTGTGAAAGTAACTTTCCCGTATTTCGTGTCCGAGGCTCGAAGTTATATTTACATGCGACCTTCTTGTATGATTGCTTTCTATACCCCTGATCCAGCAATAAGCAGTATTTCTGTAAGCAATCGTATGTCCCCTGGCTACTGTTTTTTCAATGTACAGATCTTCGAGGCCAATATTTCGTAACAGTTCCATAGGCCTGATCCTTGAGTTCAGATCAGCTGAAAAAGTATAATTGGCAGGTGCTTTAAATCTTATCTCATTTCCCTGGACACTGACCACTTCGAAAAACTGTCCGACAGAATTCTGAGCCCATCTTTGATTCCATTCCGGGTCTGTATACATGAGGACCGAATCGTTGTCCTGCTCAATCTCGGCAAACTGTCCCGGAGCAAAGACTGAACCATCTTTAACTGTAATGCTTATTGATCCTTTAACCACAGCTTCAGGTAAACGTTGCCATGTCTCTCTGCTATTGCTGCCTATTTCAATGCAATTCCCATTGGATCCGATCAGGAGCTTTGAAATGGGGCCGTCACCGCGCAGAACAATATTATCCCTTTCAATAGAAATTCTTGAACCGAAACGATAGGTCCCTTCCGGTATATATACAACACCACCGGATGTAGGCAAGGTATTAATAGCATTCAAAATTGCTGTACTGTTGTCAATGGTACCAGTGGGATCTGCTCCATGATCCAGGATATTTTCAGTTGGACCGGTTATTTCAGGTATACCACCCGGGATTCCCGGGGTCCAGTCAATTCGTCTGTCCTCAGGAATTATCCATGCCGATGTCATGTCGGCGGATATATTGTAACTATTGCCCTGGGACTGACTCATCAGATCACTTGGTTCTGTATATTGACTATACATAAAACCGGAGAATGTTCCTAAAAGAAGAACTAAAGCAGTCCTTTTAATCATTATTGAGAGTATTCATTGGGTTATTAATAATCCCAGCCACTGCTGGCACCATATGGGACCATTGTTCCGTTGGCTTCAATTTCATGGATGTGCCCACCTGAGATCTTAAAGATTTCTCCTGCAATTAAATTAAAAGGGGCAAATCTTTTTGGGATGGTATCCACACCTGGCACGCCAATTATTTTTACGAATTGAACATCCCCCAGGTGAACGAACATAGGAAATCCGAAAACAAGACCAAGTTCCTCATCTATTATGCTCAGGTGCCTTGGCTGGATACTGGAGATGTATGAAAGGTTCATTGCATCGATCTGTTTGGCACATCCACAGGCATCAACCCGTGCCATTGCCAGCCGGTATTGTTCCATAGGGCTGTCACCAAAGTCATCAGGATCAGGCTGTTCATTGGTCGTGGTTTGTGTGCCGTTTTCATGGCGCACACAATCATCTGCAAAAGGTGCCACACTGCCGTCATCCTGCTCGATGGATTCAAAATAGAGATCGGCGATCCTGAACATATCCTCACGTGAATCACGCTGATCAGGCGGAACCGGTTCTACAAGTGCAGGCCGCGGGATCACCAGGTTTTTCATGCTGTTCCCACCTATACGGCGAGCAATAACATGTTCAATTTCTGTAATTTGTGAGTCTACCACTTTTAAGCGCAGTGACAGGATGATGGGCAAATCAAATTCCTTCATCACACCATAAAATCCTACCTGGTTGCTTATCATATCGATGGCATATACCTTGAAAGTGGTTGGTGCTTCAGAGGCACCCACCCAGAGGCCTTCCCCGATCTTTATTTCAGCGGTGTTCTCTGTGTATTTTACCATAGGTGAAAGGGGTAGTCCGGATGGATCACCGGCCACTACAGCATCGAGGTAATTATCTGCAAGCTCCTTTAAAAAAGCCCGCGAATTGGTTTGTTCTGGTGCCGTGCAGGAGAAGAACACTATACATGTAAATAAAATAAAGAGGCCTGCTGTTATTCCTTGCATTTTTTTGAACATTGGATTGTCCTCCTGTTTAGGTTTAGTTGTTATTTCTGTATCAATCATTTATAAATTGGTTCGCTTGAGATAGCCTGTTCCCACTGACTCCAGCCGGATCCCATACCATAAGGCGCCTCCTGGTAGAGCGCTTCTATCTGCCGGATCAGCCCCTTTTCGATTTTGAACAGTTCTGCAATCTCCCATGTCCATGGCCGCTTTACACCTATGGGAATCGTCATGCCATTGGTAAGGGTAACTTCGGGTACATTGCCGGCATGGTCAAAAAATGCAAATGTAAGCACCAGTCCGCGTTCCTCATCGACAACCATAAAACGTCGGTCACGTATGCGGGTAACAAAATTGAAGAATCCGGTTTCAAATTGCTCCTTGCACCCCATGCCTTCAATGTCGATGGGACGGCCGTCGTTTGCCGGGTTATTAGTTGTGGGTTTACCATTTTCAAGGCGGTTGCAATCATCTGTAAAAGGGTAGATGCCCTTACCATCGTTTCGTTCCAGGGCTGTGAAATACATATTGGATATTATCATCAATGAATCACGGGAAATTCGCTCTTCGGGAGGAATAGCCTCGAGAAAAACCGGGTGAGGTACGGCGAGTTCTTCCAGTTTCAGGGCGCCGCTGTCGCTGCGTGCGATAAATGTTTCGATTTCACTGATCTGCAAATTGTCCAGTTTTAACCGCAGGGCTAAAATAGCCGGCACACCATTTTCATAAATGGTGCCTATAAAGCCAGCCTGTCTGCCTTGTGGATCTGAGATATATAGTTTGTATGTTCCCCGTCCACTTGCCGTGTTCCACAAACCATCACCGGGCTCCAGGCGCTGGCCATTTTCTGTGAACTTTGCATCCGCAGCAAGCATTACCTTTGCCGGATCATGGGCAATGACAGCATCAATATAGGTGTCGATAGCATTTTCAAGGCATGCCCTGTCACATTGGGTACTTGATGAGGTTTCCTGAACCTTGGTACAGGCTCCCGTCAACACGACAATGCCTGCCAGTAATAGGATAAGTTTTACTTTCATGGAATAAGGATTAATTAAAAATATTTATGGTTTCATCAGATAATAATTGTCATGTTCGTTTCAATTATTCACCCAGCCTGAGTGCATTCCGTAGGGTACATCGAGCAGCACGGCTTCAATCTGGTGAATGTTGCCGTTCTTGATCTTAAATAATTCACCGATAATAAATGTATAAGGAGCATCATAGGGTGGGGGTACTTTGAAACTTGTACCATTTTTCATGGTAACATCAGTAACCGTACCTGCGTGGTCAAAAAATATAATCGTATAAACCAGGCCACGTTCTTCATCGATTATCGGGAAACGGCGTTCACGGATCTCGGTAATAAAGGTCGAGAAACCGGTGGCAAACTGGGCTCCTGCTGACATCATGTGAATGGGACTTTCACCATAGGGATTGTTAGCGGTGATATTACCGTTTTCAATACGGGTGCAGTTCGGATCAAATGGAGTAAGCGAATCAGTATTCTGTTCAAGTCCCTCGAAATATGAATTAGCAATGGCGATCATTGCTTCACGGCTGCGACGTTCTTCAGGAGCAAGTATTTCATCAAATATGGGCTGCTTCACAAGTGAATCTGGTTTGCACCATTTATCGGGCTCAATGCGGGCAACAATTTTTTCGATTTCAGAGATTTTTTGATCTTCGATTTTCAGGCGAAGTGCCACGATCTCCGGGTGGCCATTTTCTTCAACCACACAGAAGATACCTGCCTGGTTGTTAAGGCTATCTATAAAATACTGTTTATAATCACGAACAGCATTTGCCGGTCCCCAAATGCCGTCTCCCAGCTCCAGGGTCTGGCCGTTTTCGGTGTAGCGAACATCCTCACTTAAAGGTAAACCAGTCGGATCGTGAGTGACCAGAACTTCGAGATATTGATCGATAAAACCGATCAGGCATTCCCGGCTGCATACTGTGTAGGTTTCATTACAACTGGCCAGGGATATTATCAGGCAGCCAGTAAGGGCAATAACTGTCTTATTCAGATACATATTTTTTTCCTTTAGTTTTATTCCTTATAAATCCATCAGAGTATGTGAAAATACGACATATAATGCAGAATTCAATAGAATTCAGAATAGCGGATATCTATGGAATATACTGTGCAAATTATTATAAAATACTATGGCATTGTCCAAATACAAGACAGCGTAAGATCAAAGAGAATGTTTAATTTTAATCTTTTCATTCTAAGTGAAACGAACAAGATTTTTATCAACCATAAAATCACAAAAGCATGGCAAAAAAGAAAATAGTAAGCATGGGATTAATACTGACGTCTTTCTCAATCGGTTACTGTCAAAATCCCTTCATCACAGATCAATACACGGCAGATCCGTCAGCCCATGTGTTTGAAGGCCGGATGTACGTGTATCCTTCTCATGACAGGGACTCAAGCCTGACGTTTGATATGAAGGACTATCATGTTTATTCGTCTGAAAATCTGACCGACTGGACAGATCACGGAATAGCATTAAGTCTTGATGATATCAGTTGGGCTGAAGAGAAGGCATGGGCTCCCGACTGCGAATTTGTTAATGGAAAGTACTATTTCTATTTCCCAACAGATCGTTCTTATATCGGAGTCGCTGTTGGTGATTCTCCTTCGGGACCATTCGTTGATCCTATCGGCAAGCCCCTGGTAACAAAAGAATCCCCCGGGGTTATAAATAAGAGGGATTTTATTGATCCAAGCATTTTTATAGATGATGATGGTACTCC
>CAZILN010000249.1:0-24145 GCA_964540005.1 uncultured Bacteroidaceae bacterium
TGCAAATCGATTGCAAATAGAAAGCCAGTTAATTGCAGATATCTCTGTAACTAACTGGCTTTCAGTGTCGGGGTGGAATGATTCGAACACTCGACCCCCTGCTCCCAAAGCAGGTGCGCTAAATTTTAGTTTTCAAATAGATAAATTCTCTGTCCATTTGATTGTAACACATTTTGCTAATAAGTACTATTTTTTTTCAATGTTTTATATACTCTTCAGCCGCTTTCAGCGTTTTCTTATAAAATAGTCTAAAAATCATGAAACTTATCAAGTATCTGCTTTTCGTAACTGCAGGCATCTGTATAGCAGTCTTCGGAATAGTTATGGCCGAGTGGTTTTTTCATTTCACGGTGATTCCGGGATTCCTTGAGGTTACATTCCTTAGTGATGCGATCATTTTTTCTGTTATCGCAGCATTGGGGGCAGGTTTATCAATCTTCGGAGTGGTAAGGATAATCAGGATGAGACAAAAACTTGCCGTATAGCTTGCCGGATAGTGAATTACGCGAGCGCATTCCCAGAAGCTCTACTTCGGGGTTAGCGAGCACAAATGAATAGCCTGCCTGCTTATACCTGAACCGGTATCTGATTTATGACCGGACCCTCCACCAGGTGATATTCTTTCATTTTAGTGGAAGTATCTCAGAATTTCTGCCCTAATTTCAAGGGCTCAATACTCATTATTGCATAATAAATCTTAATTTCAAATCCTGCAACCTTCAAACCTACAGGATATGATAGATACAGGAGAATTCAGGAAATATGCCCATGAACTGGTGGATTGGATGGCCGATTACTATGAAGGGATCGAGAAATACCCGGTCAAATCCCTGGTAAAACCGGGTGATGTTTACAATAAGATCCCTGATTCACCCCCTCAGCATGGACAGTCAATGGATGAGATCATCAAAGATTTTCAGAAGATCATCATACCAGGTATCACTCACTGGCAAAGCCCGAATTACTTTGCCTATTTTACTGCCAATTCAAGCTACCCATCTGTTCTTGCCGAGATGCTCACCGCCGCACTGGGGGCTCAGTGCATGATATGGGAGACATCTCCGGCTGCAGCTGAACTTGAGGAGAAAATGATGAACTGGCTCAGGAACCTGATAGGGCTCCCCTCTGAGTTTGACGGAGTGATACAGGATACCGGTTCCACAGCCACCCTTGTTGCCATTCTTACTGCAAGGGAAAAATTAACGGGGTATCTGGTGAACAAGGAAGGACTTGGCACCCATCCCGATCTGAGGGTGTATGCAAGTTCTGAAGTGCATTCATCAATTGATAAGTCGGTCAGGATAGCCGGACTGGGACAGGATAATATGCTAAAGATCGAGGTGGATGAAGCACTTGCCATGAAGCCCAAGGCGCTGAGGAGGGCGATACAGTCGGATCTGTCAGCAGGAATGCGGCCGCTCTGTGTGGTAGCTGCCCTGGGAACTACCGGGACCCTTGCCATTGATCCGCTTGGACCCATTGCAGAGATCTGCAAGGAATTCAATATTTGGCTGCATGTGGACGCGGCCTATGCCGGATCTGCCCTGGTCCTGCCGGAACACCGGTGGATGATAGAGGGTATTGAGCAAGTGGACAGCCTGTTTTTTAATCCCCACAAATGGATGTTTACCAATTTTGATTGTTCGGCCTATTTTGTGAGGGATACCGAAGCATTGATACGAACTTTTGAGATCCTGCCGGAATACCTGAAAACAGGAACCAGGGGAAAGGTGAAGGATTACCGCGACTGGGGGATACAACTGGGGAGGAGGTTCCGGGCCCTGAAACTCTGGTTTGTGCTGCGGAATTTCGGGACAGAAGGTATAAAGCAAAAGATCGCCTTCCATATTGAACTGGCCGGGAAACTGGCTTCAAAAATCGAGGAAAGTAATAATTTCGAATTGATTAAACCGCAACACCTGGCCCTGGTATGTTTCCGTTATGCACCCCCTGGGATAAACGATACCGAACAACTGAACCGGCTTAACCATAAGTTGCTCGATGCCATAAATAAGACGGGTAAGGCCTATCTGACCCATACCAAGGTGAATGGACTTACAACTTTGAGGATGGTTACCAGCCAGACATATATCAAAGAAGAAAATGTGAACAGGGCCTGGCAGCTGATTAACGATATAGCGGCTACTTTATAGAACCACTTTATAGCTTTGTCACAATCGGGATAGATGGATTTTTTATAACTTAAGCTGCTCTATGGACAGGGATCAAAAATGGAATCTAAACGGTAAAAAAGCACTGGTAACAGGAGGCACCAGGGGTATTGGCAAAGCTATTGCCGATGAGCTGCTTGATCTCGGGGCAGAGCTTTTCCTGGTGGCACGGTCTGCACAGGATATCGAAAGCTGCCTGGCCGCGTGGAGAGCAGAGAACAGGACAGTATACGGGTGGGCTGCTGATCTGAGCAGGCAGGAGGAGCGGACCGGACTGCTTGAAAAAATTGCCGGGACATGGGATTCCCTGGATATCCTGGTAAATAACGTGGGCACCAACATAAGGAAAAAGGTATCTGAATACAGCAGTGATGAGTTTGACTTCCTGCTGGAGACTATTTATAAATCAAGCTATGTAATAACCAAGGAATTGTACAAGCTGTTGAAGTCATCAGGGAACGCCAGTGTTATAATGATGTCGTCAGTGGCCGGAATGGACCACATTCGTACCGGGGCAATCTATGGTCCGCTAAAAGCGGCAATGAACCAGTTATGCAAGAACCTGGCTGTGGAATGGGCCCCTGACAATATCCGTGTAAATGCCATCGCGCCCTGGTACATCCGTACCCCCCTGACCGAAGCTTTACTGGAGAACAAGGAATACCTGGCAGATATTCTTAACAGGACCCCCATGAAGAGGATAGGAACTCCGGAAGAGGTAGCCTCACTGGCGGCCTTTCTCTGTATGCCAGCCGCCGGGTATATTACAGGCCAGGTAATTGCTGTTGATGGTGGCTTGTCAGTAAATATGTTCTGATGAACCTTAGATCCTGATATGAAACGAACATTATTAAATATTCGAACGATAATTAATCCTAATTCTCTAATTAAATCTGAATACATATGAAAAAGCTGGCTGTTTTAGTACTCGTTGCTGTTGTGTGCCTGCTCACAGCAGCACAGGACGATCCTTTACGTATTATTGTAATCGGGGCCCATCCCGATGATTGCGAATCAAGGGCTGCAGGGAGCGCTGCCCTCTGGGTACAGATGGGGCACAAGGTTAAATTTGTATCAGTGACCAACGGGGATGCCGGGCACCAGGCCAAAGGAGGAGGAGCACTGGCTAAAATCAGGCATGCAGAGGCCCTGGAATCAGGAAAGATCCTTGGAGTGGAATATGAGATCCTGGACAACCATGATGCCGAACTAATGCCTACTCTTGAAAACCGCAAACAAATCATCCGCCTGATAAGGGAATGGAAGGCCGATGTGGTGATAAGCCACCGGCCCAATGATTACCATCCGGACCACCGCTACACAGGGATACTGGTACAGGATGCGGCTTATCTGGTTATCGTACCGAATATAGTACCCGATTGTCCACCGCTTGAGAATAATCCCGTTTTTCTTTATTCCCAGGACCGCTTCCAGAAGCCCAACCCGTTTTCACCGGATATAGTTGTTGGCATTGATAAGGTCATGGATAAGAAGATCAGATCACTGGCGGCCCATGAATCGCAGATGTTTGAGTGGTTGGCCTGGACAGCACACAGGCTTGATGAGGTGCCGGAAGGTAAGGAAGAAAGGTTGAAGTGGCTTGCCGACAGCAGGTTCGGGCGTGAGGTTAGTCCCAATATCAGGGAAGCACTGATCAAATGGTACGGAGAGGATGCCGGAAGCAAGTTCAAATATGCAGAGGCTTTCGAGATATGCGAATTCGGCAGTTATCCGGATGAGGAGGATATCCTCAGATTGTTTCCGATGATCGGGAAATAATGGTTTTAATGGTTACTCAGGACAATATCTCCCGGGTGGATGCTGTGTGCAGGTGTGAACCCGGATATGTTTTAATCAAATAGTATTTTTTTTATGAACTCTAATACCTGATTCAATGAAAAAGCCAGTAGTTGTATTAATAATGGTTCTTATATGCATGTTAGTGGTAGCCCAGGATGATCCGCTGCGCATCATTATCATTGGGGCCCATCCAGATGATTGTGAAGGAAACGGAGGGACTGCTGCACTCTGGGTGGAAATGGGGCACAAGGTGAAATTTGTCTCGGTAACCAACGGAGATGCCGGTCACCAGGATATAGGCGGAGGTGCCCTGGCCAGGATCAGGCACGCGGAAGCCATGGAAGCCGGAAAGATACTGGGAGTAGAATATGAAATTCTCGACAACCACGATGCTGAATTAATGCCGACCCTTGAAAACCGCAAACAGATCATCCGCCTGATAAGGGAATGGAATGCCGACGTGGTGATCAGTCACCGACCTAATGATTATCACCCCGATCACCGCTATACCGGGATACTGGTACAGGATGCAGCTTATCTTGTTATCGTGCCCAATATAGTGCCTGATTGTCCACCGTTGAAGAAGAATCCTGTTTTTCTTTATGCACAGGACCATTTCCAGAAGCCCAATCCGTTTTCTCCGGATATTGTTGTAGGCATCGATGAAGTCATCGACAAGAAGATCGAATCATTTGCAGCCCATGAATCACAGGTGTTTGAGTGGATACCCTGGACATACGGCGGACTTGATGACGTCCCTGAAGGCAGGGAGGCCAGGATGGAAATGCTAAAAGCCCAGTACCAGCCCCGGATCACTCCTCAGATCAGGGAGGCCCTGATCAGGTGGTACGGACAGGTGGCCGGGAGTAAAATAAAATATGCCGAAGCCTTCGAGATATGCGAATTTGGCAGTTATCCGGATGAGGAGGATATCCTCAGGCTCTTCCCGATGATTAAGAAATAAAAAAGGTGAAATATACCTTAAATCAGTAATAGGGTCTAAATAAACTCGGCGCTGTTGATGTAGTCGAAGCTCATTTTGATGCTTTCATACTCATCCCTTTTGCAGCTGTCCTGTTCCACAAAGATGAGTTTCAGTCCGGCAGTTTCACGAGCGGCAAAGATTCTTTTGAAATCAATGGTACCATAACCGACCTCGGCAAAGGCCTTATCTTCGCTGTCCTCCATATCCTTCAGGTGCCAAAGGGGGAAGCGGCCTGGGTATTTATTAAAGTAAGCGACAATGTCTTTATCGGCCCTTTTGACCCAGTACAGGTCGGGTTCGAAAATGACCAGTCCGGGTTCTGTTTCATCCAGGAGGACATCGTATCCCATCTGACCGTCAAGAACATTAAACTCAAAGTCATGATTATGATACCCGCAGGTGATGCCAGCTTCCTTGCACATTTCGCCGAACTTATTGAATGACTCCGCCCAGCTCTTATAATCATCAATGCTGCTGCGCACATTAGGCATGAGAAAGGCATTTACAAGATACTTGGTGCCAAGAATATTAAAATCCGCGATCATCTTCTTCCAGCTGTCCTTGACTTTTTCCTTATTATCTTCGTTCATGCGCTGAATTCCCATATGACTGCTTATCACTGTCAAACCCAGGCCATCGGTAATGGATTTCAATTCTGCCGGTTCCTTACCCAGGAGTTTGCCATTCCCGTAGCCGTATGCTTCAATATTTTTATACCCGATCTCCGCTACTTTTTCCAGTACGTCTTCCAGGCCGTCCTTGACTTTATTCCTGAGCGTATACAACTGAAGACCGATTTCCTTATTGCCCAGAATACTTTTCGAGGCATGAGCAGATGCTTGAGCGTTGTTTTTAAAAGCCAGTCCGGGTACAATAAGGCCAGCGGCAGCAGCCATTGAGGCTGTCCTGATAAAATCTCTTCTATTTTTCATAAACTTGCTTTTTATTTATTAACGAATGATTAGCCGATAAATTTAATTGAATTCTGTAAGAAATAACAGAATTAAGCTTCTTAGTTTTCATTCTGTCGCTTTAAAAGAATATATTCGTAATTGACTGAGATCATAAGAACTTTTACTATTAAATCAGATAATCATGCAGAAATCTTCCGGATTTTTATTGATTTTTATGACTGCCTGCCTTATGGTAATTGGCGGATGCACAAGCAGTCCAGGTCCTTCAGGTACCAGTATGGAAGAGCTGGGATTCCGGCCCAACATTTTATGGATCACCTGTGAGGACATAACCCCCAGTCTTGGATGTTATGGAGATCCGGCAGCAGTGACCCCTAATCTTGATAAACTTGCTGCAGAAGGGGTACGGTACAATAATGCCTTTTCAATTGCCGGGGTTTGCGCCCCCAGCCGGCATGCCCTGATTACCGGTATGTACCCGACCAGTACAGGCGGCCATAATATGAGGACTGCACCCAACCTGGTAGAAGGCCTTCCGGATTACGGGGTAGTGCTTCCTCCTGAGGTTAAATGTTTCAGTGAATGGCTGAGGGCTGCAGGATATTACTGTACCAACAACTTGAAAACAGATTACCAGTTCCAGGCACCTGTGACTGCATGGGATGAATCCAGCGATAACGCCCACTGGAGGAACAGGCCCCCGGGCAAGCCCTTCTTTTCCATAATTAATTTCATCACCACTCATGAATCCCGCATATGGACACAACGCGGGGAACCTTTACTGGTAGATAAGGCATCTGTTCCTATTCCTCCCTATTACCCTGAACATCCTGTTATCAGGAGCGATGTTGCCCGTAAATATTCAAATATTACGGAAATGGATCTTCAGGTAGGACATGTACTGGCTCAGCTTGAAGCTGATGGACTGCTTGACAGTACCATCATCTTTTTCTATTCGGATCATGGAGGAATGTTGCCGCGTGAGAAGAGGGAACTGCTGGAGACCGGGCTCAGGGTGCCCCTGCTTATCAGGTTCCCTGGTAAAGCCATGGCCGGAACCGTTACCGACGACTTGGTCAGCTTTGTTGATTTCGCCCCGACTGTCCTGTCGCTGGCCGGGGTGGATATTCCTGATTATATTCAGGGACAGGCCTTCCTGGGGGAACAGAAGGCAGCTGAACCCAGAACATATGTTTACGGTGGCCGTGACAGGATGGATGCCCAGTATGATATGGTACGGGCAGTGCGTTCCAAACGCTATAAGTACCTGAAGAATTATTATCCGGAAAAACCCTTTGTCCAGGACATAGCTTACCGGAAACAGATACCCATGATGAATGTTTTGTACCGGTATGACCAGGAGAATAAGTTCAACGAGGAACAGAAACTCTGGTGGAGAAAGACCAAGCCCATGGAAGAATTGTACGACCTGCAGGAAGACCCCTGGGAGTTCAATAACCTGGCCAACAGTCCTGCACACCAGCAGGTACTTGAAGAGATGAGAGTAGCTCTGAGTGAATGGCAGGCAAAATTTGGTGATAAGGGTTTCATTCCGGAAACCGAAATGCTCAGGGAAATGTGGGGCGGTGATGTTCAGCCGGTTACCGGAGCAGTGACATTTACCCGGAACGGAGAAACTCTCGTTCTGGCTTCTCTGACTGAAGGTGCATCCATTGCCTACAGGTTCAGTGATCAGGAAGATAAATCATTCTGGAACCTTTATACCGGACCAATAAATCTTGACAGGCAGGTAGACCTGGAGGCAGTTGCCATCAGGATAGGGTATGTACAGAGTGAAATCAAGGCTTTCCCTGCTGATTAGTAGTCTGTTATATGGATATCCGGGATATAAAAATCATCACATTTGACTGCTACGGTACCCTTATCGACTGGAAAAAGGCAGTACTTGGGATCCTGGGGGTGGTTACGCGCAAGTATAGCCTGGAAGTGGAACCAGAAGATCTGTTCCGGCTGTTTCTCGAGGCCGACCGCGAATGCATCATGGAAGACTACCGGACCTACAGGGAAATTCTTGCCGATCTGACAGCAAGGATTGCAAAGAAACTGTACATCAGCCTTCATGAGGATGACCGTGACTGCCTGGCTGAAGGCTTTAATTCCTGGGAGGTGTATGATGATACGGTCAGTTCACTGCAGGAACTGAAAAAACATTTCAAACTCTGCGTTATTTCCAATGTTGATAATGATCTCTTTGCCATAACGGCCGATAAGCTGGGTGTGGAACTGGATTACCTGGTCACTGCCCAGCAGGCAGGGAGCTATAAGCCCTCTCATAATAATTTCCACATGGCGCTTGAAACCTTCGGGATACCCCGCCAGCAGGTGCTTCATGTGGCACAGAGCATATATCATGATATTGTCCCGGCCAACCAGCTGGGCATACGCAGTGTCTGGGTGAACCGGTATGATGATCCCCTGCCTGAAAAGGAGATTGAAAAGGCTGGCCTGGTGGTGTCCGGACTGGATGAACTGATACAGGAAATGGAGCTATAGTATTAATGGATAAACCTCTGAATTACATACTATGACACGAACCATTATTAGACTTTTTGTACTGACAGCTTTAATAAGCACAGCATTCTGCACCGGCAAAAAGAATGTGGAGATCAGCGGTGAGCTGAAACAATGGCACCGTGTCACGCTGAGCTTTTCAGGACCCTCAGCCGGTGAGAATGACAGCCTCAATCCCTTTCTGAACTACAGGCTGAATGTTGTTTTCAGCCATGGGGAGAATACTTATAGCGTACCCGGATTTTTTGCAGCCGATGGGAATGCCGGTGAGACGGGTGCAGAAACAGGAAATACCTGGAGGGTCCATTTTTGTCCCGATGAAACGGGAACCTGGACCTACACAGCATCCTTCAGAAGGGGAGAGAATATTGCCATAAGTGATGATCCCCAGGCAGGAGAAGCGGTTGCTTTTGATGGTACGGGTGGATCCTTTGAGGTTGCCGGGACCGATAAATCTGCACCGGATTTCAAGGCAAAGGGAAGGCTGATGTATACCGGAGAACGATACCTGAAGTTTGCAGGAACGGGTGAATACTTCATTAAAGGAGGTGCCGACAGTCCCGAGAACTTCCTTGCCTATGATGAGTTTGATGGAACACGCTTCGGCGGGCAGCCCGAATCCCGTTCGGGAGAAGCGGAGGTAGATGACAGGATACACTCCTATCTACCCCACGCCGGCGACTGGAAAGCAGGGGATCCGGTCTGGCAGGGGGGGAAAGGGAAGAATATCATAGGGGCCCTTAATTACCTGGCCTCTGAGGGGATCAATTCAGTTTACATGCTGACCATGAATGTGGGTGGGGACGGGAAAGATGTGTGGCCCTGGACAGGCTATGATGAACGATACCGTTTCGATTGCAGTAAGCTGGATCAGTGGGAGATAGTATTCAGCCATATGGACCGGCTGGGCATCATGCAGCATTTCGTTACCCAGGAAACCGAGAATGAAACCCTGCTTGACCAGGGTGATTGCGGATTGCAGCGGAGGCTGTATTACAGAGAGCTTGCAGCACGATTTTCCCATCACCCGGCCATGACCTGGAACCTGGGTGAAGAGAACGGACCGGCTGATTTTTCACCTGACGGACAGTCAGACAGGCAGAGAAAAGACATGGCAAGCTGTCTGAAAAATACCATACCCTACAACAGTTTCATTGTTGTCCATACCCATTCGAACCCTGCACTGCGCAATGAGCAAATGGGCGCCATACTGGGATACCCTGATCTTGATGGTATATCCATGCAACTGGGATATTTCCCCGATACCCATGACGAAACCCTCAGATGGCTTGATTTATCCTCCGCAGCAGGGAAGACCTGGGTTACCTGTCTCGATGAGATAGGCCATCATACAACAGGGGTCAAACCTGACAGCGAAGATCCCGCACATGATACGATCAGGCAGCTTGCCCTCTGGGGAAACCTTATGGCCGGCGGGGGAGGAACCGAATGGTATTTCGGGTACATGTACCCAAATAACGACCTGGATTGCGAGGATTGGAGATCAAGGGCGAATATGTGGAAACAGACCCGTATAGCCCTGGATTTTTTCCGGCAGCACCTTCCTTTCTCCAGGATGAGCCCTGCCGATGAGCTGGCCGTTTCAGGATCAGCTTACTGTCTCATGCTGGAAAATAAGGTATATGCCGTCTACCTGCCCCAAGGCGGTACAACCCGTCTCGATCTTTCAGCAGCAGCAGGAGATTTCCTTGTTCAATGGTATGATCCGCGCACAGGCGGTGAGCTGCAGACGGGAACGGTTCTGGAGGTAACTGCCGGGGACCTGGTATCGATAGGATCACCTCCTGCCGATGAGGAGATCGACTGGGCGGCATTGATCAGCAGGAAGGAATGATGATCCTCCCTGAAACCTGCTGAATGAGCCAGCTTATGTATCGTTCCGGTTTATTATACCCGGCTTTCTGTGACGGCGCGGAACATGGCAAGTATGTTCTTAACCGGGACATCAGCCATAATATTGTGTACCTGCTGGAACACAAAGCCTCCCTTATTGCCCCAGGCTGCCAGCATGGAGCGGGTATGATCATAGACTTCTTCAGGGGATCCCTGTGGCAGTATCTTCTGTGTGTCGCATCCGCCGCCCCAGAAACAGAGCCGGTCACCGAAGCCTGATTTCAGGTGTCCGGGATCCATATCACGGGCTGAGATCTGTACAGGGTTTATAGCATCCAGTCCGGCTTCGATAAGATCCCCAAGCAGGGGCTCCACCCCTCCGCAGCAGTGCAGCTGTACCTTCACATCCGCCAGTTGCTTTGCCCGTGTCCATAGTATCTTATGATAGGGCTTATAGTATCTCTTGTACATTTCAGGAGAGATCAGCGGGCCCATGTTGGATCCAAGGTCATCTCCGAAAAGAATGATATCGATATTATCCCCGACGGCTGCCAGCCATTTATCCAGTTTCTTCAGGTAACATTCTGTGAGTCGCTCTGACAGCTTTATCACCGCCTCAGGGTAAAGGCTCAGATACATGAAATATTGCTCCGGTCCGAAAAGGAACTGTGGTACTTCGAAGAGGTTTCCCCCGAAAAGCCCTATGATGGCTTTATCCGTTGACTCCCTGAGTGCTGCAGCCCCCCGGCTGAGCTCTGAGAGCCCGGTTTCATTGAATGGGAGGTGGGCACCCGGACTCCCCACCGAGTTCCACATGCTTTGTGAGAAATACTCTTCCAGATGTGAGAAGTCATCATTTTCAAAATCCACATCCTGCATAGGGTAATTCATCTGTTCAAAATAAAGGCATCCCTTTTTCTGGACACCCAGGCGCATGCCGTTTTCCGACAGCATGTACCAGTCGTCTCCGTCTTTCTCGAGCTCGATGAAACCAGGTATTTTGCAGGGAGTCCCATCGGGCAGGAACCAGTCCTTCCAGTCACCGTCCTGATGCATGAATCCCCTTCCCATCTCGATCGTATCTACAGAAAACAGCTCAAGTATCTCAGGTTCAACTATAGCCAGCTGCTGTATCATATCGTATACATAAATATTTCCGCTGTGAATGCCAAGAGTTTCCTTAAGCCGGGCGTAGGCAATGGCCATGATCCCTGATGACCTGTGCCCGCCGAAATCTATCGGTACCCGGTCGGTTTCCAGGTGATTGATCGCATTCAGAATCCGTGTACGGGAATCCATAGTAAGATATCCTTTTATACAGGCTGATCATTGATTTTACCTGGTTACCAGGTAAATTACTCGTGTATAAGTTACTAAAGTCTTTTTTAACTAAATGATTTAGTTTTCAAATTTGTGAAATTGAAGCAATTACTTAGTTTTACCGTATGCTTTCAATAAACGGGAGATGAGTGGAAAAGTGAGAATAATACTCAGCAGCCTGATGTTGGTCCTGCTGGCCCTGAATTCAGAAGCCCAGGACAGTGCCCGGGTATCCGGGTTAATCATTGATCAATCGGGTGCGGCACATCCCTGGAGCCATCTGGATATCAGCGACAATCCTGACAATTTCCAGTTTGCCATAGTGACTGACCGCACAGGCGGGCACAGGCCCGGTATATTTATGGATGCAATCAGGAAGCTGAACCTTCTCCAGCCTGAATTTGTTATGAGCGTGGGCGACCTGATAGAGGGCTACACTACCGATGAGGATCAGATATACAGGGAGTGGGAAGAGTTCAATGGATTTATAGAGCAGCTGGATATGCCCTTCTTTTATGTCCCGGGAAACCACGATTATATAAACCCGGTGATGGCCGGAATATGGGAAGAATTATTCGGTCCCGGCTATTATCACTTCACTTATAAGGATGTATTGTTTCTCTGTCTTAATACTGAAGAAGCCATGAAAGGTTCTGGTTTAGGGGGCATAGAGAAACCACAGTATGAGTACGTTAAGAAGGTCCTGGCTGAAAACGAAGATGTCAGGTGGACACTGGTTTTCATGCACCAGCCCCTTTGGTTGTCTGATAATACCGGGTACTGGGATGATATTGAAACACTGCTTGCCGGCAGGGAACATACTGTATTTGCCGGCCACTATCACCATTATGTCAAACACGAAAGGAATAATGGCAAATATTTCATACTCGCAACCACGGGTGGTATGAGTCAGCTTCGCGGACCCGATTTCGGGGAATTCGATCATGTGGTATGGACAACCATGACCAAGGAGGGCCCGATAATGGCCAATCTGCTGCTACAGGGTATCTGGGATGAAAATGTGGTTACGGAAGACCTTCAGCAGATAATCTCGGACGATTACATACAGATTGAACCGGCCTATGTTGAAAGCGATGTTTATGAGGGTAGTGTATTCAGGGTCAGGGTTATAAATGATGAGAATTATCCCATGGGGGCGGCCCTCTTTTTTGCTGCTCACGATTACCTGTTGCCCGAGGTGATTGAATACCAGTTGCATCTCCCTCCCAATACGGTCGAAATACTGGAGATTCCCATTAATGTCAGGAGGCCTGTTAAAATAAGCCGGCTGGATCCCATCCGGATATACAGCCATGCAGCTTACAGGCTGGAGGATGAAAGGGAAATAAATCTTTCTTCCAGCTTTGGCATTTTACCCATAGCAGTCGGGAAGGCCGGGTTTACACCAAATGAAATAGAGGTGGATGGCAATTTATCCGACTGGGAGGGTTTTCCATATAAAGTTAACTCAATGTCCCCAATAACGGGTGATGTATCTGCTTACCAGGGAGATTTTGATGCCAGTTATGAGTTTGCTGTCAGCTATGATGAGGACTTCCTCTATATTGCTCTTTCCATCTGGGATGATGAGCTGGCAACCAGCAGAAATGGATCAATCTGGAGCCAGGATGCGGTCAGGCTGAACATCGATGCCCGGCCCTTGCGGGAGAGTGCCAGCGGACGCGGCGAAAACTCTAATGAAGATTACTTGAACCTTGATCTTACCATGCCTTCAACAGGCAGAAACTCTGTCGCAATCTACCGGGAGGCAAAACTTCCGGCTGCTGTGCGTGTGGAGGGACAAAAAAGCATTCAGGGAGCCGATATCGAGATTGCAGTCCCCCTGGACTATTTTATCAAAATGAATGGCAATGACTGGAAGGAGTTCAGGCTGAACCTTGCCTATTTTGACCAGGATGCCGATGGTTCCCGGACCATACTCTGGTGGAAGCCGGATTGGGGCTCCAATGATAACTATACGGGTTCTGGCATGTTCTTTAAGCAGGAATAAGCCCGGTTATTCCAGGGAACTTTAATATGTGTCTCCAATTATCCTTTTCTCTATTTTAAACAGTTTTAAATGTAAGGTATTATGGACAGAAGAAAATTTGTAAATACCACTGGCCTGGCAATGACCGGAACATTACTTCCTTTCAGCAGCGTGGCTTCAACCGGGGGTAGTGTTACCGTGGGGGCACCCGGACAGGTTTGTGCGAAAGATATAAACAGCCATCTGCGTTCTCTATGTGAGGTACGAGAACCTTCTGTAGACAGGATCATTATCGGGGATCCTGAAACACCGGTCAATAAGATAGGCACGGCCTGGATGCCCTACTGGGAAACCTGCAGGGAGGCTG
This sequence comes from uncultured Bacteroidaceae bacterium, assembly GCA_964540005.1. Taxonomy (GTDB): domain Bacteria; phylum Bacteroidota; class Bacteroidia; order Bacteroidales; family SM23-62; genus CAZILN01. Next base: position 13,934 of record CAZILN010000249.1, read on the forward strand.
TTAAACAGGGGGTCAATGTACTGGTCGTTCATGAACCCACCTTTTATACCCATCTCGATCTGGATGCCAAAAATACTGATTTCCTGCATGCTCCGGATGAGGGAAGAAAATCGTACCTGGACCTGCGCGAGAGAAAGAAGAAATGGATAGAAGACAATGGCCTGGTCATCATCCGTTGCCATGATGTATGGGATAAGATCCCCGTTATAGGGATCCCTTTTGCCCTGGGCAATGCCCTTGGATTTGCAGAAGAGGACCTGATCCGCTCGGAAACCTATTATAATGTTTACCGGACCTCCGGTACTCCTGCCATTGAAGTGGCAAAAATGATCGCATCAAGCCTGAAATCGGCAGGACAGCCAGGAGTGGCATTTTATGGGGATGAGGACTATGAAGTCAGGTCCGTGGGCGTCGGCACCGGCTGTATCTGCAACCCGCTCGATTTCATGCATCTTGATCCGGACCTTTTTATCAGTATTGATGATTCGATTAGTACCTGGGTACAGACCAGTTATGCTGAAGACAGCGGCAGGCCCCTGGTGGTTATTAATCACGGGACCAGTGAGGAGTTTGGGATCCGCCTGCTGCATGAGCACCTGAAACAGGCATTCCCTGAACTTCACCCGGTCCATTTCAGTCAGGGATGCACCTACCGGTGGGTGAATGGCTGAAGGCAGATACGGACCCTTATTCTGACATTTCCCCCTTTAAAAATGATAATATCCTGAATTATTCATATTTTTGATAAACTTTAACTAATCTTAATAAACGTAAGCTCAGCATTAAAACGGGTATGAATATCGTCTTTCTGGATAAAAAAACTATTGGGGATGTTGCAAATATGAACCTCCTGCATAAGCTCGGACAGCTGGATGTTTATGATAACACAAGCAGGGAAGAACTGCTGGAAAGGGCATCAGGGAAAGAGATCATTATATGCAATAAGGTGGTCATAGACAAGGAAGCCATAGATAAACTGCCGGAGCTTAAGCTGATCTGTGTCACGGCCACCGGCATGAATAATATTGACGTAGAGTACGCAAAACGAAAAGGAGTACTGGTCAGGAATGTGGTAGCCTATTCTACAGACAGTGTGGCCCAGACCACCTTCTCCATATTGTTTCATCTTCTTAACAGGATCGCCTATTATGATGCTTATGTTAAATCGGGCGCCTATGCGAAGAACAATATATTCACCCATCATGGTCCTGAATTCTGGGAGCTGTCAGGCAAAAGGCTTGGGATTATAGGACTTGGTAATATAGGCCGGCGGGTGGCAAAAATCGCTGAGGGTTTTGGCATGGAAGTGGTTTTCTATTCCACCACGGGCAGGAACAACAATATCAATTATAAGCGCTTCGATCTAGCCACCCTGCTGAAAACTTCGGACGTAGTTACCATACATGCTCCTCTTACAGAAGACACGAACAACCTGATCACCTATGATATGCTTAAGCTGATGAGGGCCTGCGCCATTATCATCAATACGGGCAGGGGCGGGATCATCAATGAAGCGGACCTTACCAGGGCCCTGAACGAGGATATCATAGCAGCTGCCGGTGTCGATGTACTTTCCACAGAACCCATTAAAGCCGATAATCCCCTTCTCAAAGTAATTAATAAGGAGAAGATCGTTATTACCCCGCATATTGCCTGGGCCAGCCGGGAGTCCCGTGAAAGACTCGTTGAAAAGGTGGCCAAGAACATAGAAAGCTTCAAAAGGGAATACATCAGCAGGTAAAAGAAAAAGCCCGGACATTAATCCAGGCTTCCTCAATTTCAGTTAACTGCTGATAGCTGTTTCCTTCATACCATGGCACCTGCTTTTTCCAGCAGCTTCTTGGTAGCCCTGATGCCTTGAAATTCTGTTAAGTTCCGGCCTTCATATTCAATACCTATATAACCGGTGTATCCGGCTTCCTTGACGATTTTCAGCATCTTATAATAATCGGTCCTGGTTTCATCACCGTTCTCATCGAAATTATTTGATTTGGCACTGACACCTTTCGCATAGGGCATAAACTCTTTTACACCCTGGTAGCGGTCATATTCTTCTTCGCTGCTTATCCTGAAATTCCCAAAATCGGGCAGAATGCCGCATCTTGGATGGTCCACCATTTCCATCACCCCGGTCAGCCATTTTCCGTTACTGGAGAGTCCGCCGTGGTTTTCAACGATCACGTTAATTTCAAACTTTTCACCGTATTCACATAATTGGCGAAGTCCGTCTGCAGCCAGTTTCATCTGCTCATCATATTCTCCCTGGCTCCTGGCATTGACCCGGATTGAATGACAACCCAGGAAGGCGGCTGCTTCCACCCATTTGTGGTGGTTCCCGACAGCTGTTTCTCTCTTCTCTGTATCGGGGTCTCCCAGGTTGCCTTCCCTGTCAACCATGATCAGCAGGCTCACAACATCTTCATCAGTACATTTCTGTTTTAGTTCTTTCAGGAAAATAGTATCCCGTGCTTTGTCGAAGAAAAACTGGTTCACGTATTCAAGGGCCTGAATTCCAAATTCCCGCTTAGCGATCAGGGGGAAATTAATGGGGTCAAGCCATGACGGCATGGAAATGTGCAGGGACCATTGTGCCAGGGAAATTTTGAACCAGGACTCACCTGACAGACCGGTTGCGGCATTACTTGATGCCATCGCTTCTGGAATACCTTGTAAGGATGATAATCCGGCAATTCCGGCAGAGGCGCCGGCTACATTCTTAATAAATTTTCTTCTTTCCATTTGTTTTGATTTAAATTATAAAGGCTGTTCCCTGTGAGTTAACTCAACCGAAAACAGCCTTCATTCAACAGTTCATCCAGTCACATACCGGATTACATTTCTTTAATCTTAATATTCCTGAACCATACATCATCACCATGATCCTGCACGCCGATATACCCTTCTCTGGCTACATTGACCCAGTCCGGGTTATAACCGGGAAACTTACTGTCTTTGATCATCTCGTTCCAGTCAGGTGTCCATAAATGGTATTCCACTACCTGTTCACCATTCTGCCTGTGGACCACAGTCCCTTCATAAACCAGTATTTCAACCGTATTCCACTCTCCGGCAGGTTTGGCATTCTGTGGTACTGCCGGGATAAGGTCATATAGGGATCCTGCTTTATGGTTTCCGTCCTTTCCCAGTTCGGCATCAATGTGCTTCTCATTGTCAAGTATCTGCATTTCAGGAGCGGTTTTCCATATCTGCCAGCCTGGTATTTCCTGGGCCAGGTAAAAAATTCCTGAATTTCCGCCTTCACCGATCTTCCAGTCAAGTTTCAGCTTGAAATTCTTGTATATCTTGTCATAGATAATGTCTCCACCCAGTCCCGCTTCTCCGGTTCCTGAATAAAGGCAGTGCATGGTGCCATCTTCAATCACCCATCCTTCTTCGGGAAAGGCATCCTTGTTCCAGCCTCTCCAGCCTGTAGAAGTGGTACCGTCGAAAAGGAGTACCCAGCCGTCATCGATTTCTTCCTGGGTAAGCATATTTGCAGAGACTTCTTCAACAACTTCCTCCATAGCATCTTCGAGTTCTCCCATGGCGTTTTCCGCTTTTTTCTTCAAGCCGCAGGAGAACATAAAACTGATAAGGGCAAGTCCCATAATAAAAAGGCCCAATGTTTTAAAATTTTTCATGATAATCAAAGGTTTAGTTTGGTGTAAAAAGTTAAGTGAATTAGTTTTCAGTCCAGTAAAAATAATACACTGACCTCCAATATACAAATATTACCGGTAGATAAAACTTATATATCTGCCATTACATCTGCCACATGCTATCCTGATGCTATAAAATGCTCTGCAGGTAATTAAAACTGTCCCTGGCACACTGCATGGGATGCTCGGGCCTGTCATGCTCCACGATAAGGTATTTCATGCCTGCTTGCTCAGCATGAAGAAAGATCCGGGGAAAATCAATGATACCATCACCAACACAGGCAAATGATCTTTCCTGGGTATTGTCCATGTCTTTCACATGAACCAGTTCGAAACGACCGGGATATTTTTCAAAATAGGGAATGGGATCAGCGTTTCCTTTATAGGTCCAGTACAGGTCTATTTCTGCGATGACCAGTTCAGGATCAGTATTGTCCATCAGGTAGTCATAAGGAATAGTATCACCCACTGGTTTGAATTCCATATCATGGTTATGGAAAGCAAATTTTATCCCTGCTTCCCTGCATGACAGTCCCAGGGCATTAAGATTCTCAGCGGCTGCCTTCAGCTCGTCCATACCCAGCATATTTACATCACTCACCCAGGGCCAGTAACATACCATATACTGTTTTTCAAGTTCCAGGGCTTCAGCTATCATCCTTTTCATTGCATCCTTCTCAAGCATAGCGGTCATATCGCCACCGCCTGCCAGTGGGACCAGGTCCAGTCTTTTCAGCAGGTCCCTGAATTCGGATAGGGATTCACCCATATAGCTCCCGAATTCAAGATATTTGTAGCCTATCTCTGCTACTTCCTCAAGTGCTTTGACATGATCATTCCTGAATTCACTGGCTATGGTATACGTGATCAGGCCGATATCCTTCAGGGTATTTACCTTTTCTGAACAGGATGACAGCAGGGGCAATCCAAAAAAAGTGCCGGCTGTGACAGCAGCCCCGTTTGATAGAAATTCTCTGCGGTTTACTTTCATATTATTTTGATTGAAAAAAAGTGGCTTTAACTCCTTTTATATCGAGGTCTATGTAGAAAAGTCCTCCTGCATCAGGATATTTTGTTCTGGCCTCCTGGTTCATCCCCTGTGCGGCAGTGGTGATATACAGTGTTTTCAGGTCCTTGCCGCCGAAGGCACAGGAGGTGACATTCGGGGCGGCGACACTGATTTTATGCAGCAGAGCACCCGAAGAAGGATCATAGCAGCATACAGCCGAGCCTCCATAGTGCGCAACCCACAGCATCCCTTCCGCATCTATGCACATCCCGTCAGGGCCTCCCATTCCTTGAGGTATTTCAACGGCAACCCGGTTGAAACTGATTTCTCCGGTCTTGTCCACATAATCATATTCCTTAACCTGCATGGTGGGGGTGTCGATGTAATACATCTTCTTTTTGTCGCCGGACCAGCAGATACCATTGGAAATAGTAATACTGTCAAGCATGGTATGTGCCGAGAAGTCATGGTCAAAACGGTACAGGAAGGCTTTGCCCCTGATATTCCCGCCCATTCCCATGCTTCCTGCCCACAGCCGGCCGGCCGGATCGCATTTACCGTCATTGAAGCGGATGCTGCCGGTATGCTTATCGGGTCTTGACCGGAAGATCATTTCTCCGGAGCCGAAATCATAGGAATAAATACCGTCCTCCAGGGCAACAATGGCTGTGCCGTCAGTAGCAGGCACAACGGTCCCTATCCTCTGGCCCATCTCAATGCTCTTGTTCTCACCGGTCTGTGGTTCAAAAATATTGAGCAGGCCTTTTTCGATATCCACCCACCAGAATGCCTGTTGTTCATGGTTCCAAATGGCTCCTTCACCAAGCGTGGCATCGGCTTTATATAAGAGTTGGGACTGAAGTTCCTTTTCCATTTTTTGTGCGTTGAGGTTGCTTGAGTTGACGATTATTAGAATCAGCAGGATAAAGGCCTGAATAATTTTATACATATCAGCTGGTATTTCATGAGAGTTACCTTTTGTAAAGTTAAAATAATATGACAGATCTTATACCTGTATCCGATGCTTAACCGCTTCCTGATCTAAAACAGCCGGATTAAGAATTTTTTTTAGCAAATTTGACCATTAAAAATATGCATGGGAACGAATATGAAGAAATTAAATAAAATGAAAACAAACAGTCTCTTACTTCTGCTGCTGCTCATCCTCCCTCTGATACTGGAGGCCCAGGTCAATATCACCTACCAGTATCCTCCTGATGTGATGAAAGATATCGTGGATGCACCTCCTACACCTTCTTCCTGGGTATCACCTGATGGGAAATGGATGCTGTTACTGGGCCAGCCCAGCCTGCCTTCAATAGAAGAAGTATCCCAGCCCGAATTCAGGATAGCCGGACTGCGGATCAACCCGCTCACCAATGGTCTGAGCAGGAGCAGTTACTACAACAGCATAAAGATTATTTCCCTTAAGGACCTGGAAGAATCAGCAATAACCGGCCTTCCGGATAATCCAAGGATATCGGATCTCGACTGGTCCCCGGACATGAAGAAACTTGCTTTTGCCAATACGGTATCTGAAGGTATCGAGCTATGGGTGCTGGATATAGGATCCGGACAGGCAAGGGTCCTGACCAAGCCTTTGCTTAACATGATATTCCGGTCTGATCCCTACCAATGGTCCTCAGACAGCAAATCATTGTATTTCATGTCTGTACTGCCTGACCGTGGCAACAGGCCTCAGGCCAGTGCAGTACCTGAGGGCCCGGTTGTCAGTGAAAATATTGGCAGAACTTCTCCTGTAAGGACTTACCAGGACCTGCTGAAGAATAAGTACGATGAAGCTTTGTTCGAGTATTATGGAAACTCCCGTATTATGCAGGTAAACCTCGAGGGAAAGCTTGCAACATTCGGGAATGAGGGAATGATCACGGATCTGTACATTTCACCGGACGGTAATTATTTCCTTATTGAAAAGATCAAAAAACCCTTCTCATACATTGTGCCTTACTATAATTTTCCACAAACTGTTGAGATATGGACCAGGGATGGGGCACATGTTAAAACTCTGGCTGACCTGCCCCTGGCCGACGATATCCCCACAGGATTTGGGTCAGTACGTAAAGGTCCGCGCAGTTTTAACTGGAGGTCGGATGCGCCGGCAGAGGTGTACTGGGTTGAAGCACTTGATGAGGGAGATGCTTCCAAACAGGCAGAATACCGTGACCAGGTTTACTCACTCGGTGCGCCTTTTGACACTGAACCGGTGCCTGTGCTTAAAACCAGCCTTCGCTTTTCCGGACTGAGCTGGGGGAACGGTAATACGGCAATGGTATATGAAAGATGGTGGCGTACCAGGCGCCTGATCCTGAGCAGGTTTTCACCCGATAATCCTGAGAAGGAAAAGGAACTTATATGGGACAGGTCCACTGAGGATGTATATACTGATCCCGGTAGTTTTGTGCAGGAATATAATAAGTATGGCCGGTCCGTCCTGATGATGGAAGATGATGGGAAAACGCTTTACCTGAGAGGATACGGTGCATCTCCTGAGGGCGACAGGCCTTTTGTGGACAGCTTCGACCTGGACAGTAAAAAATCCAGCAGGATCTGGCAGTCCAGGGCCCCTTACTATGAATACCCTGTATACCTGCTGGATCCATCCGGGGGAATGCTTATCACAAGGCGGGAATCTGTTAGTGAGCAGCCAAACTATTATATTCGTAATGTAAAGAAGAATAAACTGGAGCAGATCACCAGGTTCGTACATCCTCATCCTGAATTATCAAAAATTAAGAAACAATTCCTTACCTATCACAGGGAGGATGGAGTATTGCTGACAGGAACACTGTACCTCCCTTACCAGGAGGATGAGAAGAACCGGGACCTGCCCGTACTGATGTGGGCCTACCCGCGTGAGTACAAGTCCGCCGCCGCGGCCGCACAGGTCGATGATTCTCCGTACCGCTTTGACAGGATCTCATACGGATCAAGTCTTATCTGGCTTACACAGGGCTATGCTGTAATGAATGATGCAAAAATGCCCATCATCGGCGAGGGGGAGGAGGAACCCAACAATACATTTGTAAAACAGCTGGTTTCGAGTGCAAAGGCAGCAATAGATACACTTGTTGAGATGGGTGTGGCTGATCCGGATAAAATTGCCATCGGCGGTCATTCTTATGGAGCCTTTATGACGGCCAACCTACTGGCTCACAGTGATCTGTTTGCCGCCGGTATTGCCAGGAGCGGGGCATATAACCGTACACTTACCCCTTTTGGATTCCAGGCTGAGGAACGTACCTTCTGGGAGGCCCCGGAGATTTATTTTGCCATGTCACCCTTCATGCATGCTGACAAGGTCAATGAACCCATTCTCCTGATCCACGGGGAAGCTGATAATAACTCGGGTACCTTTCCCATTCAGAGCCAGCGCTTCTATCATGCCTTAAAAGGGCACGGGGCTACCGTGAGGCTGGTGATGCTGCCGCATGAGAGTCATGGATACCGGGCCAGGGAATCGGTCATGCACATGCTATGGGAGACAAATGAGTGGATGCGCAGGTATGTAAAGGGTGAACAATGATCAGCGGGAGGAATAATTTCTGGAATATCCTGGCAGGGATTGACGGGGGAAGGATACTGGATATCGCCTGCGGAAAGGGACAATTTATAAAAGTGCTTATTGATAACCTGGCTGCTTTTGACCATATAAGCGGATTGGATGTGAACCGGGAAGTCCTGGCAGAAGCCTCAGAGACCTTCCGGTCCGATAACATCATCTTTCTCACCGGCAGTACACAGAATATTCATTTTCCCGATGAGAGTTTTGATACGGTAAGCCTTTCAAAGGGACTGCATCACCTGGAAGACCCGCACCGTGGACTGAGTGAAATGATGAGGGTTGCAAAAACTGGCGGTCTTATAATAATCAATGAAATGTACTCGGATAATCTTACTCCTTCACAGCTCTCACATATGCAACATCACCACCTCAGGGCAGATATAGATAATCTGTTGGGGATCAATCATAATTATACCTTTACCCGCGATCAGATCCTTGAAATGGCGAATGAACTGGACCTGTATGACATATCTGTGCATGATTATACCGAGAAGACGGGCCCGCCCGATTCCCCGGAGATAATAAATGAATACCTGGATAAAATGAAAGGATGGGCAGGAGAAGTGAAAGGCCTGCCGGAAGAAACAAAAATTCTGGCTGCGATAGAGCAGGTGAAATCAGGTTTTAGTAATAATGGGATCAGCAGGCCGCCCCAACTCGTAATACTGGGACATAAATAAAAAAATAGCCAGATATAAAAGGTTTTTTCGTCTAAGCATATTAACTTTACTCATCTCACTAAAAGTAATGCCATGTCTGCTCAAAAATTTAATTATAAAACCATCATCATCCTGGGAATTGGTTTTTTTTTACATCTGACTGCAAGCGCCCAGCTGAACAGCAGGAAAGAGATAAAAATACCTGACATCCCGGGTTACCTGACCCTGAAATGCGACCTGCATATGCATACGGTGTTTTCTGACGGACTCGTCTGGCCGACAGTAAGGGCCGATGAAGCATGGAGGGAGGGATTTGATGCCATTGCCATTTCAGATCATGTGGAATACCATCCGCATCAGAAAGATATCCCGGTTACATTCGGACGGCCCTATGAGATCGTTAAACCACGGGCTGATATCTATGATCTGCTGGTGATCAACGCGGCAGAAATTACCCGGTCCATGCCCCCGGGCCATTTTAATTGCCTGTTCCTGGACGATGTGGCTGCCCTTAACAAGGATGATTTCTGGGAGGCTATAGGGGCTGCTGCGGAACAGGGGGCCTTTATCATGTGGAACCATCCGGGATGGAGGCAGCCTGATGAGATACCCATCTGGTACGATGAACATACCAGGCTTTATGAGAACCGCATGATGCACGGTATGGAAATAGTCAATGAAACCAATTATTATCCGCTGGCGCATGAGTGGTGCATAGAGAAGGAAATTACTATGCTGGGGAATTCAGACGTGCACAGCCCCATACATATGGATTATGCCATAGGGCAGGGTGAGCACCGGACCATAACGCTAATCTTTGCAACTGAAAGGAAACTGGATGCCATAAAGGAGGCATTATTTGTGGGCCGGACAGCCGTTTATACTGAGGATAGGCTGATAGGTGATGAGAAATTTCTGAAACCCATTTTTGAGAATTCGATTGAAATAGCCGTTAACCAGTCTACTGTGGCAGAGGGAAAAGAACATTATGTACAGATTACGAACAATTCGCAGCTACCCTTTGAACTGAAAGCTGATGGAGCAATAGGTGGCTATACCTTCCCTGATGAGATTGTACTGTATCCACAGCGGACAGTGATATTATTAATCAGGAATTCCAGTGGTGCCGGATTGCAGGCCGTCAGATTACCTTACCTTGTCGAGAATCTGATCGTGGCACCCGGAAAAAGCCTGTCTGTGAAACTCGAAATAAAGCCCTGACAGAACTCCGCGCTTGGGTAATGTCAAGGGAACATATATTGAACATTATCTTTAAAAACATATAGCTATGAGAGCAATCAG
>CAZILN010000250.1:0-4447 GCA_964540005.1 uncultured Bacteroidaceae bacterium
ATAAAACTGGCAGTTATTGGTAGAAATCTATTGACTATCACTCAATATTCTGGTTATGATCCAGAAGTTCAGACTACCAATAATACTCAGTGGTATGCCTATGATTTTATGGGTTATCCCAATTACAGGTCAATATCTGCAAGCCTGGAATTCAAATTTTAACGAATTAAACTAAAAGTAATTATGAAAACATTTAAATATTCATTGTTATTTTCATTAATTCTGGCCCTTTTTGCAGTCAGCTGTGAAGATTTGGACGTACCTAATGAAAATGACCCCGATTTTGCAACAGCATTCTCCAATCCCAGTGATATAAGGGGAGTTGCAGGATCATTGGTAAACACATGGTTCATGGCAGCTCACGATTATAATGGTCCAGCCCTCGGATTATGGGTGTCTGCCGATGCCGGCACCTGTTCATGGGGTAATGCCGGTATGCGTGTGCTGAGTTCTGAACCAAGAATCGTATTCGATAACACACCTGCTTATCAGGATGCTGCCATCACTGAAAACTTCTATAAAGGGATGTTTGGGGTCCTGTCTTCTGCTAATGAAGTTTTAGGAAAAACAGCAGTTGAAGGTGTTGAGATCCTCAATGATGACGGAAGCGATGAGACAGAAATGGTAAGTGCATTTGCCCATTTTGCACAGGGTATAGCTGCGGGTTATATCGGGCTTCTGTATGACCAGGGATTTGTTACTTCTGAATATACTGATCTGACAGCAGAAGTTGTCTTATCTCCTTATTCGGATGTCATTGACAGTGCGCTGCTGTTTCTTGACAGATGCATCGCAATCTGTGAAAGTGAGACATTTGATGTACCTGCAAACTGGATACCCGGGATTACCCTGGACGAAACAAGTCTGGCTCAGCTGGCAAATTCCTTTGCGGCGCGCATCCTTTGCTACAGTCCCAGAAATGCTGCTGAAAATGCCGCACTGGACTGGCAGAAGGTTTACGACTATGCTTCAGCAGGTATAGATTTTGATTTTGCTCCTTTAGCCGATGATATCGTATGGTATACCCTTTATCATACTTATGCCAATTACCAGGGATGGGGCCAAGCAGACATGAGGATCATCCATATGATGGATCCTGATATGCCTGAGACATGGCCGGGAGCTAATGGCTTCGATGTAATACCGGCTCCCAAAGACACCTACACTGCTGGTGTGGATAACAGGTTAATTGATGATTTTCAGTACCTCGAAAGCTGTCCTTTCAGTGCGGAACGTGGTTATTATCATTACTCATGCTACCGCTTTTCAAGGAGGGACGAATATCTTGCTACATGGGTAACCACAATGCCGGATATGTATAAAGCCGAGAATGATATGATCATGGCCGAGGCTGCACTTGAGTTAGGTTCACTGGCTGAAGCGGCTTCTATCATTAATAACGGTACACGGGTAACCAGGGGAGGACTTGCTGCAATCGGTTCTACTGCTACGGAGATTTCGGATGCGATCTACCATGAAAGGCTGATTGAATTATTCTGCAGCAGTACAGGGGTTGAGTTCTTTACCATGCGTAAGGCTGATCTATTGCAGGAAGGTACGATCCTTCATTTTCCGATACCAGGACAACAACTCGAGGTTAACAATATTGACAATTATACCTTCGGTCCTGCAACAGGTACTCCCGGGGTTGATTATTCAACTGGTGGCTGGAATAATTAATTAATACAGAAAAAATTATAAGTCATGAAAATTACGAAATATTTATCCTTATTAACTGTAGTTTTACTCGGAGTTATTGTTATGGTAACATCTTGTGAAGAAGAGAGTAACTATAATTTCAATAACATTGAACCGGGTAAGACCGAGATTACCGGCCCGGCCTTAGTCTACACTGGCCCGGAATATGAATTCCTTGCGCTCCCCAGGGGAGGTTCCTCCTATGCCTGGGCAATAGTGAGCGGTGATTTTACCGTAACTTCAGAAGGGTATATTGCCACAGTTGTTTCTAATGCTGCTGTTAATGGTACCGGCGTTCTGATGTGTACCGAAACCACGGCAGGAGGTAAAACCGGGATTGCTGACACGATAACATTTTCCATAGCTAAATTCTGTGCGCTTGATATCAATGATTTCGTGGGTCCTTATACATGTGATGAGGCAGGCTACGGTCCATACTTAGTGAACCTGTCACTTGATCCGGATGATCCTCTTACGCTTATTAATGATAACTTCTGGGATTGGCCTCTTGATGCAACCCAGGTAATCCGTTATCAATTGTCGGGTGATTTTGACCAGATAGTTACTGTTCCTTTACAGGATTTTATATTCGGCGATGAAGTAGCAGGTACTGTTGAAGGATCAGGTACCTATGAAGGCTGTTCAGGTGTGATGACTGTGGAATATAATGTCGTTTATGACGGTGGGGATAATCCGACTTCCCATGTATTCACCCCTGGAGCACCTCCTGTGAAATCCGGAACTATCCTGAAGAAAGGGAATTAGTGATTTAATTCAGTCTATCTGATAATACACAGATCAAACAAAAAAGAAGCCGCCTCAATAAAGAGACGGCTTCTTTTTTTGCTCTTTACTACCGAAACACGGCAGTATCTTTGATTTCATGTAATGGTGAAAATAATGATACAATTACTATCTGACATTACGCAGTACTGTAATAGTAATTGTGTTATTATTTGAATAGAAGGAATTAAACGATCATGCCTGCCCCAACGGTGTTGTTGGTAGCCTCGTCAATGAGTATAATGCTGCCAGTGATCCGGTTCCTGCGGTAAGGATCGTAGTAAAGTGGTTTGGTGGTACGTATCTTCAGACGGGCAATCTCATTGAGACCCACTGACTTATCCTTGTAATTTCTTTCCAGGGTATTGATGTTAATTTTAAAGGGAACATCTTTAATGATGCAGCGGGCATCACTGGTTGCATGCTTTACCAGGTACTTACCGCTTGGGACCATAGGTTTCTCATTCAGCCAGCAGATCATCATTTCGATATCCTGTCCGGATTCCGGCATCTTGTTTTCTCTCACAATCATATCGCCCCTGCTTATGTCAAGATCATCTTCAAGGGTAATTACAACGGACTGGGGTGCAAAAGCCTGCTCCATGCTCCCGGTCATGGTATCTATGGATTTAATCTTCGAGGTAAATCCTGAAGGCAGTACTGTTACCTTGTCTCCTTTTTGAAAAGTGCCACTGGCAATACGTCCGGCATAGCCACGATAATCATGATATTTTTCAATCTGGGGCCTGATCACATACTGGATAGGAAAACGGCTGTCCACATAATTGATATCACTGCTGATATGGATATTTTCAAGGAGGTATAAGAGGGTAGGGCCGTTGTACCAGTCCATATTTGTGGATCGGTCCACCACATTATCCCCATTCAGGGCTGAGATGGGTATGAATCGCAGGTCCTGTATATCAAGTCTGACCGATAACTCCTTGAAAACTTTCTGGATATTGACAAACACTTCTTCCCTGTAATCCATCAGGTCCATTTTATTGATACATACAATAATATGTGGTATTCTCAGGAGTGTTGCTATATATGCATGCCTGATGGTTTGTTCCAGGACCCCATTACGGGAATCAATAAGAATGATGGCTACATTGGCGGTGGAGGCCCCGGTTACCATATTCCTTGTATATTGCACATGACCTGGAGTATCGGCAATGATGAATTTCCTTTTTGGTGTGGAAAAATAGCGGTAAGCCACATCAATGGTAATTCCCTGTTCCCTTTCTGCCCGAAGCCCGTCAGTCAGCAGGGCCAGGTTAACCCTCTCTTCCCCTTTCTGTAAACTGGCCCTTTCTATGGCCTCCATCTGATCCTTGAATATGGCTTTGCTGTCATACAATAACCGTCCTATCAGGGTACTCTTACCATCATCAACGCTTCCTGCCGTAGTAAACCTGAGCAGTTCCATATCCAGGAACCCCTTCTGAAAATCTTTTGTCTTCGACATATTTAATTTTGTTTGATAATCTGTTTACCGGATTTCCCGGGTGTTAGTCTGTCCGTTTATTGTATCCGCTTACTCTCCTTTCAGCAGTGGCTTAGAAATACCCTTCCTTCTTCCGGTCCTCCATCGCAGCTTCTGATCTCTTATCATCCCACCGGCCTCCTCTTTCAGTCACCCTTGTAGCAGCAACTTCCAGTATGATTTCTTCCAGGGTGTTGGCCTTTGATAAAGTAACCCCTGTGCAGGTAATATCACCTATCGTCCGGCACCTGACATCCTTCTCTATAACCTCTTCATCCGGCTTTTTGGCCATAAAGGGAGCATCAGCCAGCCATACACCATCACGGTAAAATACTTTTCTCTTATGAGTGTAATACAGATCCGGTATTTCGATATCATCCATATAGATATATTGCCAAACATCCATTTCAGTCCAGTTACTCAATGGAAATACCCTGAAATGCTCACCCATTTTCTTCCTGCCGTTAAAGATATTCCATA
>CAZILN010000251.1:0-5891 GCA_964540005.1 uncultured Bacteroidaceae bacterium
ACAATGCCTGTGAGGTAAAAGAGGTAGAAGTGGAAGTAGGGGAGTTATCGGGGATCGTGGTCGAAGCGCTCGAATTTGCACTGGAATCGGCAGTTAAAAATACACTGCTTGAAAATGCCGCTATCAGGATCCTGAGTGTGCCGGGAAAAGCAAAATGCAAGCAATGTCATCATGAATATCCGGCCGGGGAGTTGTACACCGTATGCCCGATGTGCGGATCCGGCTTTCCGGAAATTATCCAGGGTAAAGAGCTAAGGCTCAAATCGTTGATCGTTGATTAGTTATCCAGTCATACCACTGGTCCATTCCTTCTCCAGTACGTACTGATAATTCGATGATCTCTAATCCGGGATTCACCTGCTTTGCATAATCCTTTGCCTTGCCGATATCAAAATCGAGATGTGGGAGAAGATCAGTTTTATTAATAATACAGAGATCCGATGACTGGAACATATAAGGGTATTTCAGCGGTTTATCCTCACCCTCCGTTACGCTCATGATAACCACTCTTTTTGATTCTCCCAGGTCGAACAGGGCCGGACAGACCAGGTTGCCAACGTTTTCTATCATAAGGACAGCATCCTGGGGCAGCTCAAGCTGTTTCATGGCGGCATTTACCATGCCGGCATCGAGGTGACAACCCTGGCCTGTATTTACCTGAACCACGGGAGCCCCTGCTTCCTGTATCCTGTTGGCATCGTTCATGGTCTGCTGGTCCCCTTCAATTATCGAGAGGTTTAATTTTCCTTTCAGTTCTTTGATGCTGCGCTCCAGCAGGCTGGTTTTTCCTGATCCGGGAGAGCTGACAAGGTTCAGGGTAAGTATGCCCTTTGCCTCGAAATATCCCCTGTTCCGTTCTGCTATTAAATTGTTTTTACCGAGGACATCCTCCTGGATCTCAATCTTCCGGGATGATTCATGGGAGTGATCCCCTTCATAAGAATGTTCATGGTCGTGGGGGTGATCATGTCCGTGCGAGTGATCGTGTTCATGGGAATGATCATGCGGGTGATCATGTTCGTGCGAGTGATCGTGTTCATGACCCGGTCCATGAGAATGATCGTGATCATGTGGATGTGAATGATCGTGTGAATGCGAATGCGTGATCCCCGACTCAGGATGGTAATGCATCTCATGGTCCTCACCGGGTTTCATTATTCTGACTTCGTTCCCGGACTGGCCGCAGCCGCAGGTGTCGCACATATTTCAGCGTTTTAATTGTTCGCACAAATGTAATAATAATCAGGGAGAAATTCCGCACACACTTGCAGTGGCAGCTGCTTACTTTATCTCTTGCAGATCAAAAGGGGTCTCCTGGTAAACATAATAATTCAGCCAGTTGGTAAACAGGAGGTTGGCATGTGATCTCCACCTGACAAGTGGCTGTGAGGAAGGGTCATCCTGCGGGAAATAATTCCTCGGGATATCTATGCTGAGGCCTTTACTGATATCCCTCTCATATTCGTTCTTCAGGGTATCAGGATCATATTCCGAATGCCCTGTAACAAATAATTGTTTGCCGTCTTTGGTTCCGACAATGTAGACACCTGCCTCCTCAGACTCTGAAATGATCACCAGGTCTTTTGAGCGGATGATATCTGACTTCCTTACTTCGGTATATCTGGAATGGGGGGCCGGGAAGATATCATCAAATCCACGCACCACTGGTATTTTCCTGTCATTCACCACATGATCAAAAACTCCGAAGAGTTTTTTGCCCATAGGATATTTGGGGATGCCGTAGAAGTGGTACAGACCGGCCTGTGCCCCCCAGCATATGAACAGGGTCGAGGTAACATTATGGGAGGTCCAGTCCATGATATCCTTCATTTCCTCCCAGTAATCAACGGCTTCAAATTCAATCTGCTCCACAGGGGCCCCGGTGATGATCATGCCGTCATATTTGTGTGATTTTACTTCATCGGGGGTTTTGTAGAAAGTTTCCAGGTGATCAGTAGGGGTGTTCTTTGAGACATGGGTGACCGGGTGGATCAAATCGATCTCCACCTGCAGGGGCGTGTTGGACAATAAACGCAGGATATGGGTCTCGGTGGTGGTTTTGACCGGCATGATATTCATGATCACGATACGCAGGGGCCTGATATCCTGGTGAATGGCTTTGCTTTGATTCATTACAAAGACCTTTTCCTCTTTCAGGACCCTGGCAGCGGGCAGGTTGTCTGGTATGTTAATTGGCATGGGTTCTCAGTTTATTGTATGCAAAGTACGGTTCTTGGTGCAGCCACCTCGAACCGCACACAGCACAAAATTACTATTAATTTTTCGCCTGCAGCAGGTCGCCGGTGATATCATCTATATGTTCTATCCCGACGGATATCCTCAGCATGCCCGGATTGACACCTGAAGCCAGCCGCTCTTCTTCGGTCAGCTGCTCATGGGTGGTGGAGGCAGGATGGATTATAAGTGTCTTGGCATCACCCACATTGGCCAGGTGGGAGATGAGCTTAACACTGTCCACCAGTTTCACTGCCTGCTCCCGTCCCCCTTTTATATTAAAAGTCAGTACGCCTCCGAAACCGTTGCGGAGGTATTTTTTTGCCAGTGTGTGGTATGGGCTGTTTTCCAGTCCGGGATAATTCACCTCTTCCACCCAGTCCTGCTTCTCCAGCCATCCGGCCAGTTCCAGTGCATTGTCACAGGTTCTCTGTACCCGCAGCGAAAGGGTTTCCAGTCCCAGCAGCAATAAAAAGGCATTAAAGGGGCTGAGGGAATTCCCGTAATCCCTGAGTCCTTCCACCCGGGCGCGGATGATGAAAGCAATATTCCCGTATGGACCGTCTGGGCCGAATACCTCCCAGAACTTCAGTCCGTGATAACCTTCCGAAGGTTCCGTGAACTGTGGGAATTTTCCGTTTCCCCAGTTAAAGTTTCCCCCGTCAACGATGACCCCTCCTATGCTGGTACCATGCCCCCCTATCCATTTGGTGGCGGATTGCACCACGATATTGGCGCCATGATCAATTGGGCGGCAGAGATAACCGGCCGCACCGAAAGTATTATCCACGATAAGGGGTATCTTGTGCTTGAGGGCTACATCCGCAATTTTCCTGAACTCAGGAATATTGAAACGCGGATTACCGATGGATTCCAGGTAAATGGCTTTGGTCTCCTGGTCGATCTGTTTTTCAAAATCAGCGGGATCGTCGCCGTCCACAAATTTTACCTGTATGCCCAGCCGTTTGAACTGCACCTTGAACTGGTTGTAAGTCCCCCCATAAAGATACGAGGTGGATACAAAATTATCTCCTGACTCCAGGATGTTGGTAAGCGCCAGGAACTGGGCCGATTGTCCGGATGAAACAGCCAGCGCGGCCACGCCGCCTTCAAGGGCTGCCACCCGCTTTTCAAAGACATCGGTCGTGGGATTCATGATCCGGGTATAGATGTTCCCGAACTCCTTCAGCCCGAACAACCTGGCAGCATGTTCGGAATCATTGAATACAAAGGATGTAGTCTGGTAGATGGGTACTGCCCTTGCCCCTGTGGTGGGATCGGCTTCCTGTCCTGCATGCAATTGCAGGGTTTCAAATCTGTAATTATTTTCCATGATTATTTGGTGTTTGATGTTTTTAAATGCTTGATGATCAGCATATAAATTTTTATGCTTCTGCTGAAAATTAATTTCCTGCCTGCAGAATAAACGGTAAAATGAGAATAGTAATAGATCATACACAATGATTTATAATTACCAATTTACTGGCCAGGTATTGGCACCTTTTCCTTTTGTGGAGGGACGGTTGCCAGAGGGTCATAAAGCCTGTTCTCTCGCCTCTTCTTTATAAACCAACTACGACAAAGAGCAGTAATTGAGTGAACAAATAAAAATAATAATATTCACAAATCAAAGAATAAAAGATTTTTAAATCGAGAATAATTTGGAAATAATTTAGATTCAGGCATTAGACATTCTGAAATTATCTTCTGCTATTTACTGATAATATTATTATTAGCAGATCATTGAGATTGGCTTAAAATATTCATATATTCTTTCTTATAATTTTCTTATATTGGCTAAGTTTCAGAACAATGAAATAATTCATATAATCGGGCAATACATTTGCAACTATTTTGAGGACTTAGAAGTCATTATGTAATAGTACCTGTAATATTCTCTGTTATAGTGATATCCATGAACCTGACAATCGGTCCGGAGAGACCGGGAAATATATTTTTTAATTTATTGAATACCTGAATTCAAATCTGTATATTTGGCAAACAGAAGAATATATAGTATTAAGATACAAATATCCTGAAAATAAATTCCGCAACTATGAAAAAGATATTTACCATCCTGCTGGCAGTTTTCCCTTTACTCTCGATAAACGCAATCGATTATTACTGGGTCGGTAACGGCGGGAACTGGTCTGATCTGAGCCACTGGGCCTCCTATTCCGGCGGTCCGGGAAATGCCTTTGCAGTTGGACCGAACTCCCTGGATAATGTCTATTTCGATGCCAACTCATTCAGCAGCACAGGTCAGACAATCACCATTGACGTAACTGCCTACTGCCGCTCGATCGATATGTCTCAGGCAAGCAATGCCCCGACACTGTCAATGAACTGGTCCTATGGTCTTAATATCTATGGTTCTATGATACTCAGTTCAGGAGTAAGCTATAATATGACACATATCCATTTTATGTCTGACAGCACCGGGAACGTTATAACATCCAGCGGGACCGTTTTGGGTTACTGTGAAATTTATTTTGAAGGCAGCGGTCGCTGGACGGTGACGGATGAAATTCATTCCAGTTACCTGTATCTGGCTCTGTATAATGGCTACCTTGATTTTAATGGCCAGGTGATCGATATTAACACAGGAAGTATAAATTTGTACGGATCCTCTGATGATACACTTGATATTTCGGGGGCTACCATATATTGCGGGTATTTTTATCAGAATTCATCCCATACTCTGGTTGCCGGCGGAGCAACGATGCACATGCTCGGTACATCTGGCAGTTTCCAATCACCAGGTTCTTCATCCCTTCATCTTATCGTCGATGGGAAAATTGATTTTGCTGATCAGAATATCACTCTTGACATCCTGGAGCTCAAACCGGGATCCGAGGTGGAGTTACCTTCATTATATTCGGTATCGCTCCGGATGTTTAATGCCAGCGGCACCAGGGATAAGGGAATAACACTCTACTCTTCCTCCGCGGGAAATCCGGTTTTTCTTTACTCGGATTCCTCGGTCAATGCTGATTATTTAATCGTAAAAGATATTTCAGCCAGCGGAGCTATCCCGTTTATTGCAACTAATTCAGTAGATATTTCAGGGAACAGTGGGTGGACCTTCACTCCCCCGCCATCCAGTGATTTTTACTGGATAGGAAACGGGGGTAACTGGACAGACCTTGCACACTGGTCCGGTACTTCAGGCGGAACGGCGGATATGTCGGAACTGCCTTCGAAGTTTGATGATGTTTATTTTGATGCGAATTCCTTTACCACTGCAGGCCAAACCGTAATCATCGATGATTCAGCCTATTGCAACAATTTCGATATGACAGGTGTAACCAATAGCCCCTATCTTGATATAAATTCATTTAATAATGATTTACAGGTTTATGGTTCTTTGATCCTGAGTAATAATGCCAGTTATTACCTGAGGGATGTTAATTTTCTTTCTCTGGTCAGTGGAAATGTAATAAGTACCCAGGGTTTGGATCTGGGATCAGCAAACTTCTATTTCAGAAGCAGCGGAAGCTGGCAGCTTATGGATTCCCTGAATCTGAACTACCTCTATTTTCAAAAGGGATATCTTGATCTTAACGGTCAATCTGTGAATTGTGGTGATTATGGGAGCATTGAGTTTGCCGCATCATCAAATGATACTGTTGATATGTCGAATTCATCATTATATA
>CAZILN010000252.1:0-14326 GCA_964540005.1 uncultured Bacteroidaceae bacterium
TAACAATATGCCGGCCGTACAGGAGATTGATATTCCTGATAAAGCCATTATGGGCGTGAGCATTGAGGGCTCGGAAAAATGGTGGCCGGAGGAAAAATCCGGGGCTGTCTTACCTGAGTTTGACCCCTGGCACCGGCAATCCTTTTATATTGAAGTTTTCAACCAGGGTACGAAGCCTTTCGAATACCTGGCCGTGGCGGATGAGAATTGGGTAAAGATACTTCCACAGCAAGGACGAATCGAACTGGAAGAACGCATATGGGTAAGTATTGACTGGGAAAAAGTACCCGTGGGTAATCACAGTGTTCCCATCCGGATCAAAGGTCCCGGCAGAAGTTCAGTAACTGTCAATGCGGTCATAAAGAATCCCTCGAAAGCTATTCAGGACCAGGCACAGGGTTTCATTGAAAGCAACGGGTATATCTCCATAGAAGCCGAACATTATTCTAATGCCCTTGAACTGCCTCCCATCAGGTGGCAGATCGTACCCGGACTCGGACGGGGCCTTTCAGGTATTACATCCATGCCGGTTACGGCAGAGTCCCGGTCACCGGGAGGAAAATCACCTTGCCTGGAATACCCTGTTTACCTTTTCAGCAGTGGAAATATCAAAGTCAGGACTCATCTTGCGCCCACGCTTAATTTCCATAACACGGAAGGCCTGCGTTATGCCATTTCGTTAGATGACCAGGACCCGAAGATCGTGAACATACACCCTGATGAATCTACCCGGACCTGGGAAAGATGGGTGGGTAATAATATCAACCTGAGTATATCGGAACACCGGGTTGATGAACCGGGAAGACACATCCTCAGGTTCTGGATGGTGGATCCCGGATTAGTATTGGAAAAACTGGAAATTGTTACAGGGGAACTCCCTTACAGTTACCTGGGTCCGGGTGAAAGCCATTTCGCTTACCCGGAAAAGTAATCTGAAATGTACCCTATGAACCATTTAAATAAATTAATCCTGAAAAGGATATTAAACTTTATGAGATGAAAAAACTAGCAGTCTTTCTTTCACTATCTTCTTTGTTACTGATCTCTGTCACTCTCTGTTCACAATCCTCACAGCCGGGTGCCAGTATTATTATCAATGCCGATCTTGGCACAGAGGTGATCAGCCGGCATATATACGGTCATTTTTCAGAACACCTGGGTCACTGTATTTATGAGGGCTACTGGGTCGGTGAGGAATCCGGCATCCCTAATACCAGGGGAATCAGGAATGATGTGGTGAAAGCACTAAAGGAATCAGCCATACCCAACCTGCGCTGGCCGGGAGGTTGTTTTGCAGATGAATATCACTGGAAAGACGGCATTGGTCCCCATGGCCAACGGCCCGAGATGATCAATACACACTGGGGAGGCGTCACGGAAGACAACAGCTTCGGAACCCATGAATTCCTCGACCTGTGTGAACAGCTGGGCACAGAGCCCTATATATGCGGAAATGTGGGAAGCGGGACCGTTGAGGAAATGTCGAAATGGGTGGAATACATCAATTTCGACGGGATAAGCCCCATGGCTAACCTTCGCAGGGTAAACGGAAGAGAAGAGGCCTGGGGGGTAAAATACTGGGGAGTTGGCAATGAAAACTGGGGCTGCGGAGGGAACATGACGGCTGAATTCTATGCCGACCAGTACCGCAGGTATGCCACTTACTGCCGTAATTATGGCAAGAACAGGCTGCTGAAGGTTGCAGGTGGTGCAGGAAGCGATGACTATAACTGGACAGAAATACAGATGAAAAATATCCCTCACAATTTAATGTGGGGACTTTCATTGCACCACTATATGACCGACTGGAACAACAAGGGTTCGGCAACGGTTTTTACTGAACAAGACTATTTCAGGACTATGAGTAAGGCCGTCGAATTCGGTGACCTGCTGGACAGGCATATTGCCATCATGGATAAATATGACCCGCGCGAACGGGTTGCCCTGGTTGTGGACGAGTGGGGTACCTGGTGGGATGTGGAACCGGGTACCAATCCGGGTTTCCTCTACCAGCAAAACACCATGAGGGATGCCCTGCTTGCTGCGATTTCCCTTCACCATTTCAACCAGCGCTGTTCACGCATCAAAATGGCCAACATTGCCCAGACGGTCAATGTACTCCAGGCCATGATACTGACCGGTGAGGAGAAAATGATCCTCACCCCCACCTATCATGTATTCAATATGCTGAAGGTTCACCAGGATGCCACCCTCCTGCCTTTGAACCTGGATACCCCGGAATATGAATCAGAGGAGAGGAAACTCCCCTCTGTCAGTGCCTCAGCTTCCGTTGACAAGGAAGGGAAGATCCATATTTCCCTGGCAAACATTAATCCATCCGAAGATATCCGGGTGGAAATCGAAATAAGAGGATCCGATGTCTCAAAAATGACCGGATCCATCCTTACAGCAGATGAACTGAACGGGCACAATACATTCGAGAAACCTGAACAGGTTAAGCCGGAACCATTTAAAGGCAGCAGTATCAAACAGAATAAATTGATGATCGACCTTCCTGCGAAATCAATAGTAGTACTGGAAATTAACTGACCTAAAGTCTGCTTTCCGGGAACAGTTTCTTCCAGTCGTGATCCGTGTCTTTCAGCCACTTGTCGAACCAGGCCATGATGGTGTTATGCCATTCAATGCGTTTCGAATAGGTAAGGATGTGATGGTCCTCACCTTCAACCTGCACCATTTCAACGGGTTTGCCCAGAATCTTCAGTCCCACCCAAAGCTGCAATGATTCACCAAGCGGCACATTGGTATCCTCTGATCCGTGCAGCAACAATAAGGGTGTGGTAACCTTATCGGCACTGAAAAGCGGGCTCTGGTCAACATAAATATCTTTCCTGTTCCAGGGATAGGAATCCCTGCTCGCCACTGTGTTGTACCAGTATCCCCAGTACCCCTCGCCCCAGTATGAAGAGATGGAACTGATACCGGCATGGGAGATGGCGCAGGCAAATATGTCGGTCCGGGTCTGCAAGAGCATGGTCATGAATCCCCCGTAAGAAGCCCCAATACAGCCTATCCTTTCAGCATCCACAAAAGGATGGGCGGCGGCGAATTTTTTTGTCCCTTCTATAATCTCATCAGCCACGGTGATACCCCAGTTGTTCTGGTGGCGGGCCGAGAACTCCTGTCCAAATCCTATGGCACCGCTGGGCTGCGGCACATATACCACATAGCCTTCACAGGCCCATATATCCTGGGGATAACGGCCTCCAAAACTCTTACTGACCGGTGAGACGCCTCCGTAATAATTCACTATTAGGGGGTACTTTTTCCGGGGATCAAAATCCGGTGGGTAAATGACATACCCCCTGATCTTTACACCCTGTGAGCTTGTGAAATCCCACTCTTCATTGGTTCCGAACCGTACATGCCCATATGAATCAGCTTCTGTATGGTCAACAAGCCTGCTTTCCCTGCTTACTAAGTCAAGCAGCCAGGCTTTCGGCGGATTCCCGGTATTGTTGCCGGTGTAAGCAGCCTGCAATGAATTCGCAGCCAGGCTGAAGGAACCGATTACTTCCGGTTCAGTAACAAGTGCATTGAAGGTCTTTGCTCCCGGATCCCATACAAAAACCCTGACATACATTTCATCTGTAGCTGTCACATAGATCTTTCCATCCACCGGGTGCCATGTGGCCGAGCTGACGGCCGGGTTGAAATCCTCGCTGATGGATTCAACCTCACCTGAAGCGAGATCATATATATACAACTGCTGGTCATAATTCATGGCTATGGGCTGATCACCTGTCTTTTTCCCAATTTCTCCGAAGCATTCCGGGCCACCGGTTACCAGCAATTTCTTGCCATCAGGTGAGAACTGCGGGGATCCGTCCTGGGTAAAATCCTTCCAGAGGGTATCCACCCGGCCTGAGGAAAGATCCATCAGGTACATGCTCTGCAGGCTGAACGGGGGAATGGTGTCATTGGGTTTGCTGATGCTGAAGAGGATGCAGGTCCCATCCCTGCTTATGTCCTCCAGGGGTGTACTGTATTCCCCGTATGTCAGCCGTGTACTGATCCCTGATGATACATCGTACCTGTACAGGGAAGTTGCGCTGCTGGTCCTGAAGGTACGGTTCCCCAACTCATCCATATATTTAAGCGATGATGCGGCTTTTTCCTTTTCCTTTTCAGTGATCCCGTAAATGATCAATTTTTCATCGTCAGACCAGTATACCCCTGACAGGTCTTCTATGTTTTTCAGGACAGTGTACTCCTCTCCTGAACTGAAATCGAATACCCATACCGTTGAACCGTATTCATCCTCCAGGGTATAATACATTTTATTCCCTTCAGGCATCCACCTGTAACCTGTTGATGCCTCCTTGCGGAAAGATTGCAGGATCTTTCCCGATGAGGCTTCCTTTACCTGTGTCCATCTGCCCGTTGCCCCTGTTTTAGTGTTCACCCTGCTGTAGTTGACCATGGCCAGAGCTCCATCGGGTGAGATCGAAACGGAAGACAGTTTGGAGCCTTCAAGCAGGTGATGGATATCCATCCCGCTCACCGGACTGGTGCTCAGTAAAGGTTCCTGCTCATCATCAGCAGAAAAAACAGCTTTAATCTTCCAGTCATTATTGTCTTCCCCTTTATACAGTGATTTTATCACAAGAAGGGACTTCCTCCGGTCAAGTTTCAGGGTGGCTGACTTTGTGTTGGTCTTGCCTTCCCCTGCCGCTTCATAGCTAAAACCAAGCCTCGAGCCATCGAGGTATATTTCAAATGCCTGCGGACTTTCCACCTCGAGTTTAAAATCGTACAATCCGGGAGACTCAATATATATGGCTTGATAGGCCAGCTGCATGGCTACATTCTTTGCCGGTTTGATCTCAATAAAACCTTCCTTCCCGGGAGATGTTACTTCCCATCTCCGGCTTTTATCATCATTCCACGATAGTATATCACCCTCAAGAGGTGTGAGCTCAAGCAAGCCGATGTACGAATGTGACAGTACATTTTTATTTCCATACTCATCCCCGTTTACTGAGGGTCCCAGTATGAAACCCGTCTTTTCCACAGGAAGGGGACCACTGGAAAGCCAGCTGGCATCGCTTATCTGTGGTATGACAGTATGAAAAACAAAAGCTAATAAAAATCCGGGCAGGAGTATTTTTGCATTCATTGTTACAGGATTAAAATGGTGAGCTTTAAAAATAATTAAAAAATGACCACTGGTTTTAAAAAATATTCTGCTGGAAAACAGGACGCAAGCTCAGAACCATGTATTTCCTGAAGAAAGTGCGTTTGAACTAATGAGGGATTGCCTGACCTCCAATGAATAATCCTTATTTGATTTATACTATATTTGCCTGCTATCCGGCAATTGATTATATATACATAAACAATATAAATCATGAAAACAAAGCTTCTCTTCCTTTCATTGCTTTTAGTCCTGATGATAAGCTGCAACCCGCCTGGAGCCAGGGTCTCTGAATTTGCCTCCGTCAGCCAGGTAGATTCCGGAACACCCGTGTCGGTCCAGATGACCGCCTACAGCACCACACTGCTTGCAGACGGGCAGGATCATACCCGGCTGCGCATAACTGTAATTGACAGCGCTGGCAGGGAGATCAGCTCAGCCGAAGATCCCATCCGCATATATGTAGACGGTGATGCCGTAATCAGGACCCTAAAGGGCAAAGACCTGCCGGTGCTGACCGATACGGCAGGATTGGATTATTATGAGAGCCGGCTTGAAAACGGCCTCTGCCAGATGGTGTTCCATGCAGGAACCAGTCCGGGAAAGATCAGGGTCGAGGCAGCTTCCGGCTCCCTCTGGCGTGGTGGCCATGAGATCCATACAATTCCGGGCAACACGGTCCTGATGAAACCCACGCCGGAGCAATTACCTGAAACCACAGTCCCTATCGACCGGATGATAGGAGCCGATATTTCATTCCTTCCCCAGTTGGAGGACAGGGGAATGATATTCTATGAAAAGGGCGAGGAAATTGATGCAATTGAACTCTTACGGGACCACGGGTTCAATTATATCCGCCTTAGGATATTTGTCAACCCGGAAAACGAAAAAGGGTATTCGCCCCAAAGGGGTTTTTGCGGACTGGATCATACCTTGCAGATGGCTCAACGATCAAAGGCTGCCGGGATGAAGATCCTGCTGAATTTCCACTACAGCGACTACTGGGCTGACCCCCAGCAACAGAACAAGCCACTGTCCTGGGCCGGACTTAACTATAATACCTTAAAAGACAGCCTGAGGGATTATACCAGTAATGTGCTTCGTGCGTTTGAACAACAGGGGACACCCGCTGATATGGTCCAGGTAGGCAATGAGATCAACCACGGCTTACTATGGCCCGAGGGCCATATAAGTGTTCCCGGCCAGCTGGCGGAATTACTCATAGCAGGTGTGGAGGGAGTGGAAGCAGTGGACCCTGATATTCCTGTTATGATGCATATTGCACTGGGCGGACAGAATGATGAATCGGTGTTCTGGCTCGACAACATGATCGCTCGCGGAGTGCGGTTCGATATCATAGGGATCTCTTATTATCCCAGGTGGCATGGCACTCTCGATGACCTTAAATACAACCTTACTGAGCTCACTGAACGGTACCACAAACCAATAAACGTAGTGGAGTATTCCATTTTTAAAAACGAGGTACATGATATTGTTTTCAGCCTGCCGGGAGACATGGGAAAAGGGACCTGTATATGGGAACCTCTTGGCTTCAGGGGAGGCATGTTTGACCCTGACGGGGAAGTCACCGATATGATACTGGTCTACGATGAATTAAGGGATAAGTACCTGAAGTAATATACTAAGCGGAAGAAACATCTCAAGCCTTACAAAATGAAATTATCAAGACAACTTGCGCCAATCCTGATAACCTTCACTGCAGTACTGATTATTAGTTCGAGTGCCGGAAAGGATGGTAACTGGACCCATTTCAGGGGTTCCTGCCTGGACGGGAAAGCGGATGTTGAACATGCTCCGTTGTTCTGGAACCCGGACTCCAACATTATCTGGAAGACTGCCATCCATGACCGTGGCTGGTCCTCTCCCGTAGTATTTGAAGACCAGATCTGGATGACCACGGCAACGGCAGACGGCAGGGAAATGTATGCTGTCTGCGCAGACTTTCAGACAGGAGAGATCCTGTATGATATCCTGCTTTTTAAACCTGACTCGGTTTTCAGGATACATGATATTAACTCATATGCCACCCCTACCCCCTGCATCGAAGCAGGCTTTGTATATGTACACTTCGGGAGGTACGGGACCGCCTGCATCAGTACTGTGGATGGAAGCACCCTCTGGGAAAGGACCGACCTTCCCTTTGATGATATACAGGGACCCGGTTCCTCCCCTGTACTCTATAAGGATTTCCTGATATTGCACTGCGAGGGGGTTGATGCCCAGTATATTATGACTCTCGATAAATCAAGCGGGAAAACCATCTGGCGTACTGACAGGCCGGCTGAATTGTATGAGCCTGTGTTTTATATCGGAAGGAAGGCATACACCACTGCTTTTATAATTACCGTAAAAGACAAAGACCTGCTAATCTCAAACGGATCGGCCGTTTGCATAGCTTACGATGTTATGACCGGCAAGGAAGTTTGGAGGGTCATACAGGGGGAGGATTCGACAATCGCCATGCCTTTTTATGAGGACGGGATCGTGTATTTCTTCACCAGTTTTGTGACCCCGGAGCAGGGAAACAAATATGCCGAACTGCTGGCGGTTGAACCCGGGGGTGAAGGAGACATTACCGGAACAGGAGTGCTGTGGAGAAAACAGGTGCCCGTCCTGCAATTGCTCACCCCGGTCATCAACAAGGGACTGATATACACTGTTGACACAAAGAATATCCTTATGTGCCTGGATGCCAAAACAGGTGAAGAGCTCAAATCTGAAAGGCTGGCTGGAAAGCATAACGCTTCACCCATCCTGGCAGCCGGCCACCTGTATTTCTGTTCAACCCGAGGTGAAACCACAGTTGTCAGGGAAGGACAGGAACTTGAGATTGTTGCTGAAAATAAACTGGAAGGGGAGATATGGACCACACCGGCCATTCTGCGGAACAGGATCCTGATCCGTACCAGCAAATACCTGTACCTTATAGGTCCCGGATAACTCTGATTGCCTGTACTGTGATAATGCATTATCAGGTGTTTCAGAACAGCTTGCAGCCCCGAGGGTTGAAGACAATATGGAATTCGTAAATGCCGTTTGTGATACAGAATGAAACCCTTGTTACTAAATATGAAACGATTCGCACTTATAATTATATGGCTGACTTTCCTGTTACAACATACCCTTTCGCAGGAGATCATGAGGGAGGAAGTACTGAAGGCATTTGAGCACCTGAATAGTATCCGTCACAACCCTTCCCGCTACAGCAAAGAGATCGGTGTGGATCTCAGTTATGTGGAGAAGAGGGACAAACTCATCTGGAACCAGACCCTTGCAGAAGTGGCTGTACGAAAAGCCATTGATATGGCTGAGAGGAAGTATTTTTCGC
The DNA here is from genome assembly GCA_964540005.1 of uncultured Bacteroidaceae bacterium. Lineage (GTDB taxonomy): Bacteria > Bacteroidota > Bacteroidia > Bacteroidales > SM23-62 > CAZILN01. The sequence continues at coordinate 8,508 of CAZILN010000252.1, forward strand.
ATGTGGACCCGGACGGGAACGGGATCAACATAATGATCAAAGAGGCTGGATATGAGATCCCCGACAGCTGGGTGGAAGATGCCTCTAATAATTTTTTTGAGTCTCTTCAGGCCGGGACCTCAAGCGGGATCAAGATGATCAATGACCTGGTAGAGGACAGGGGAACAGATCCGCCGGGCCACAGGAACCACCTTCTGGGCATAGATGATTTCTGGAGCAACTGCAGCGATATCGGCATCGGCATGATCAAAATGCCCGGGAGCAAGTACCGGTATTATACCTGTGTGATAATTGCCAAGCACGATTTCTAGGATAATCACTATCTTTAATACCCGGAAACATTAATCCGGGTATTGTGAATGCAAAAACCGATCACCGGCGTAATTATTTTCTCATCTGGCTGCCTGTCCTGGTAATCCCCCTTGCCTACAGTTTTAAATCCCTGGACCCGGTCCTGCACCTTCGGTTTATCCTGCTGTCGGTATATTTAGCCGGACTCGGGTGTTACCTTCTCTATACGGAAGTAAAGAAGGAAAGTAACAGGAGTTATGAGATCGACCCGGTCTTCCTGATCTACCTTGCCTACATCCTGTATTCCCTGTTTACCCTGGGCGGTACCGGGACATTGGGGGATGCCCTTTTCGATTTCATGAAGATATTCCTGCTGGGAGTTTTTATATTTTTCCAGCAGCGCCTTCACCCGGATAAGAATCCATTCGGAACAATTTCCGTTGCGGTTGTTGTTATGGGCACCATTATCCTGGCAATAGGGATCTACCAGCTGATCATGGCTGCAGGGGATGGCGGACTTTCCCACCAGCAGCTATACAGGATGCGATCGGTCTTTGCCCATAAGAACATCTTTGCAGAGATCCTTTTCCTCTGCCTGCCTTTCAGCTTTTATTCATTTCTTGTAACACCGGGGGACAAAAGGGTGTACCATCTGGCTGTCGGGGCATTCTGCATATTCCTTATCATAGTATCCATGACCCGGGCTGTATGGGTGGCCCTGTTTGTAGCCGGCATACTCAGCGGTGTGATCCTCATCGTGAAGTGGAAGAGATCCGGGATCCGGTTCAGGGACCTTAACAGGGTAAATACTGCAGCCATCATCACTGTCATCATTCTGGCCATGGCCGGGGGAATATTCTTCTATTCAAAAGCCGACTCCTTCCGGACCTTTACCAGGCAGGCAGATAAAATGATCAATTTCAATTACGGATCTTCAAAAGACAGGGTCGAGCTCTGGAAAAGGTCCTGGTGGCTGTTCAAAGAAAAACCGGTAAGCGGGCACGGACTGGCTTCCTGGAAAATAGAGGTATTGAAATATGGTAAAGAGAACCTGGGTAAGGAAGATAATATTACCTTCTACCAGAGGCCCCATAACGATTACGTGTGGATAGCGACAGAGCAGGGAGCAGCCGGATTGTTACTGTACGGACTGTTCTGGCTATTTATATATATATATTTGATTTTCAACCTGATCCGGGCAAAGGAACCGGACATATTCTACAGGAACCTGCTGGTCTTCTTCGGACTGACAGGCTTCCTGGTGTTCTCTGCCTTCAGCTTCCCCCGGGAAAGGATAGAGCATATATTACTGGCAGGGTTCCTGGTTTCCTCGGTTATTATTGACCGCAGGACAATAGGCTACAAATTCTTTGGCCGGGGATCACTCGCAACTGGTAAAATAATTGTTAATTTAGTTACAGTTTTATTAGTTACTGTGCTGATATTATCTGTCATCCTGGGGATGTCCAGGTTTCAATCAGAGAAACAGACAAGAAGAGCACTGGAGGCCCTGGACAGTCAGCAATGGGAAGATCTGGCCGGGTACACCGACAGGGCCGAAAGCAGGTTCTATAAAATGGACCCCTTTTCCACACCCCTGTCATGGTACCGCGGTACAGCCTTGTTCATGATGGGAGAAACAGACAGGGCCATGGCTGAATTTGAAGCAGCCCACCGGATGAATCCCTGGCATGTTCCTGTAATGAATGACCTGGGAAGCTGCAGCCAGCTTTCAGGCAGGACGGAAGAAGCAATAGGATGGTATAACAAGGCCCTGGAGATTTCACCGGACTACCAGGAAGCACTGTTCAATATGGCTGCAGTATATTACAGCCTTGGCCAGCACACGGAAGCCTTTGAATATCTTGCCAGGATTGATTCGACGGCCAACAGGGAAAAATATTACCAGTTCGTCGACAGGATCAGTGCCCGGGCCATGCAGTCTATCATGAGTGAGGCTGAAGAAGAACAATTGAGAGTTGTCCTGGATCAGATCAGGACCACTGAAGAATGGAACCGGGAGATGTTCAGCAAATCAGTGAGGAACGGGATAGGGTACCGCGAACAGCTGCTTCTGGATGCCATCTATGTGAATGAATCAATAGACTCGGTGATCACTCCTGAAGAGGCGGATTCACTGAGGATAAAATATAACCTGCTCAAATGATACGATTATGAAACGGTTGAAAAAAGCATTATTCCTGTTTTTCATGGCAGTCCTTTTCGTGCATAGTTCTGTCCGGGCACAGGAACTCCTGAGTATAGAACCCGACAGCGGAATGCAGGGACACTGGATGCCGGTTATGGTTACCATAAGCGGGCAAAATACAAGCTTCCAGCAGGCATCCAACACGGTACGATTCACCCAGGGGACCTCGACTGTTTACTATCCTGAAAGCCATTCCGCCACTGATGATAATACTATCAGCGCCGAGGTACAAATGAGCTACTGGTATGATACCGGTCTTTATGACCTGATCGTGGAAAATGATATCGACGGATATATGGTGCTTGAGGAGGCATTCAAACTCCTTCCCAGAACAGATCCTCCGAGGATTCAGATGTACCCGGACTATGCCCGGCGGGGAGAGTCATTTTCGACAACAGTACAGGGGCATAATACTTTTTTCAGTAAGGATTTAATCAAGCTTTACCTGTTACAGGATTCATATGCCATTTATCCACTTACAATTGAAGTAGACTGCGATACAATGATTATTGCCGGATTTGAGTTTTCCGATGATCATGAACTGGGTTACTATAATCTGCAGGTGGAAACCGAAAAACTCGGCCTGATAACCCAGGAGGATGCATTTGAATTACGTGAAGGGCTGTACCCGCCCTCATCGATCTCGATCAGTCCGGATACCGCAGTATTTGGAACGGATTTCTACATGGAGCTCCATTCGGAATACAAGATATTCCAGGCCTGCGACAGCATTTACCTGGAGGGAGATGAAGGGAGCCAGTATCATCCATGGAGCATATCACACATCGACCTTGAAACGGCAGAGCTATTTTTTAAATATGAATCATGGATTGATACCGGTTATTATGACCTTCTTATTAAATGTGATGGCAATGATATAGATATCCGGCTTGATGATGCTGTGTTTATAATGGATTACAGCTCCATGGCCAGCCTGGATACAGCCTATGTGAGTATTAGCAAGCAGGGAAGGGAAGTTGTATTTGATGTTTGCGGAGATTATACCAGGTTCACTTCAGAAGTGGAAACCTGGCTTAGCCAGGACGGTATCGATATCATCCATGCCGAAAAGACAGAATTTGAACCCGATTCGAACTGCATTACAGTATGGTTTGATTTCCCCCGGGATATCCCTGTTGGCATCTACGATCTGAACACCTATGATGATAACCACGGGCATCTTATTTTACCGGATGCCGTTGAGATCTTTCCGGGAGAGCCTTACCTGCTGTCTGCACCCGTAGGCAGCTATGAGCTATGTGAAGGAACAGCTTCAACGGAATATTACGTGCCCATGGAGGATGAATTCAGTGATTATCAGTGGAGCCTGGATCCGGAGCATGCCGGCAGTATTACAGCCAGTACGGGAAATACCTGTGTGATATCCTGGGATGAAACCTTCACTGGCTCCGCCGTTCTGACTGCCAGTGCAGTTGGACAGTTTGACAGCCTCTTTTATTCCGAACCACTTGAGATTACGATTAAGGACAAACCGGTATTGTCCTTTGACTATTTCAGCACAGGAATGAAATATACCTTCATCAATACTTCCACAGGAGGACTGTCCTTTGAATGGATATTCAGTGACGGGGGTACACTTACCTCCTATAACGCCAGTTATACTTTTAGCGACACCGGGGTATATATAATTGAACTAAGGCTTGAGGACCCGGTATGTGGTTCTTTATCAGTATCTGACACCATCAAACTGGTACTGGACGATATTACTAATTCTTTCCATAATAATTTCAAGCTGTATCCCAATCCTTCTGCCGGGGTATTTACCCTCGAACGGAACAAGCCTTCCCTGGATTACCAGCAGATCTGGGTTTCTGACCTGCAGGGGAGGATCATCCTGAGAGATGTTTTTGAACCTGGAAAAGCTAGTGTGAGGCTCTCCATGCAGGATGTCAGATCAGGATTATACCTTCTGAATGTCAGGGACGGTCATGTACTCTGGCGCGAGCAGGTTATGATACTGAAGCAGTAGGTTAAGCCTGTGCCGGTTCATCTCCCAGTGTCCGTATTGCCGAACAGTGATCCGAATGTCACTTCAGGGTATGCTTTTATGCAGTTAACAAAAGTGTCCTATATTTAATACATTTTGCCCCTTAATAAACATATTTCCGGAGTAAATCATTCCTACCGGTTAGGGTACAAAATTGGCCCCGGCTGCCAATAATAGAATATTTTAAGTATTTTAAGGCAAAAAATTAAAAGTACATGCTCACATGAAACCCGGCAGAATCCTATTTAAAGTAACACTGATTATTGCACTGGTCTCACTGGCCGCATTTATTCTTTTTCAGTTTACCCGCACCAGGCAGTTAACAGGTCCGGCACTGACCTTTTTCTTCATTTTCCTGGCCATCAGCTTCCATGGCTTCCCTGCCCTGAAAAAATATGCTTACACCGTATGGATTTTTGCAGCCGTAACGGTTTCTATGAATTACCCCCAGCTTTTCAGGCAGGTTGGGGATTTCGATCTGAAAGGATTGATAGTACCCCTTCTGCAAATCATAATGTTCGGGATGGGCTCCCAGCTGAGCATAAAAAACTTTGCCGATGTGATCAGGATGCCCAGGGGTGTGATAATTGGAATTGTCTGTCAGTTCACCATCATGCCCATTGTGGGTTTCACCATAGCCAAAAGTTTCGGGTTCCCCCCGGAAATTGCTGCAGGCATCATACTGGTTGGCTCCTCCCCCAGCGGACTGGCTTCCAATGTGATGTCATTCATCGCCCGAGCCAATCTGGCCCTTTCAGTTACACTGACAGCAGTTGCTACCCTGCTGGCCCCCCTGATGACCCCCCTTCTGATGAAATACCTGGCCGGACAATTTGTACCCATCGATTTCTGGGCCATGATGTTGAGTATTATTAATATCGTCATCCTGCCGATTGTAGCCGGACTGATCTTCAATGCCGTGGGATATGGTAAAACCGGCCGCAGAAGCATCATCATCCAGGTGATTGTCTACATCTTGATCATCCTTCTCAAAAATTATATAAACCTTGAGACCAATGAACTGACGATGAACCAGTTCCTTGTTTCCATCCTGAAAGACCTGTTCTGGTTTTCTCTTCTGCCAATAGTGGGAGCCATGGTATTCAGGTATGCTGCCAGGGGAAACAAAGACTGGCTGGACAGGGTCATGGCCCTGGTATCCATGCTCGGGATCGGGGTCATCATAACCATAATCACCGCAGCCGGCCGTGACAGCCTGCTGACGATCGGGCTGGTACTCATACTGGCCTGCCTCATACATAATATTGCAGGTTATTTCCTCGGATACTGGACCTGCAGGCTGATCGGCAT
>CAZILN010000253.1:0-4860 GCA_964540005.1 uncultured Bacteroidaceae bacterium
CGTACTCCTGTCCGGCTATCATCCTGGCAAACCCATCTATACCATTTTCCACCCATTCTCTCTCCAGGGCCTCCAGGGGTGTCTGTGAAACAACTATTGTATCTGCCATGGGAGCAAGTTTTTCAAGGGATTCCCTCACAAAGGGGAAAGGCGGTATCCCGTACACCAGGTCCGAGATGTCCGAATTGACCTTTTTGGACCATTTCAGTACCAGGTCGATCACAGGGTCTTTCATCCTGGCAGCATATGCTTCCAGTGCCGGGTTGCCCAGCTTGGTTTCTTCCTCTGTCCATTTAATCAAAGGAGCGATATCAGGCATGACAGCTCTCCTGGCATGAACTTCCTTCCTCTCTGAAAGCCACCTGATGGTTTCAATCACAGCCAGGAAACGGTTTGTTCCGCGGGTTTTCGAATACAGGTTCACAAATTCCCATGTCTCCCGGGTGTATTTTGACACCTTCTGGAGTTCGAAGAACCTGATGAAATTGGGACAAAAACATTCCTTCTGTTTGATTTCCATTGTGTCGAACACACAGCCGTCGGAATCTATCCCTATAAAGAATTCTTTTTCCGGTTTGAGTTGTTTCAGTCGTTCCTGAAGATCCATAACATATCTGAATTAGGTGTTAAGTAAACTATTAATAAGCCTGCGGGCTATACTCCGGTAATTTCTTTTCCGCAAACATGGGTTTGAATTTTGTAAAATGCTGTATCCCGTCTATCAGCGGGACCGACACCCAGTCTTCTCCGATGAGCGGCCTGGCATATCTCACAAAATCATCTGTCACATCTTTTCCGTCCGCCGATATCCACTCCCGGGGGAATACCCTCTCTGACAATGCCACCTTTTCAAGAGGTACTTTATCATACCGGACATTGTATATAAGTCCGGGTACCCTCAGTATGGTTGCCATCCAGCCATTGCCGTCATTCATAGCTATCTCTACGGCTTTCTGTCCGACCCTGTAGGCTTCATCCAGGTCAACCGTCGATGCATAGATCATGGTATCTCTCTGGTCTGTTCCCATTACCTGTCCCCGTGCAGCACCTCTTGTCCCGAGGCCCCTGGAATTCAAATAATTCACTACCGTTTGCTGCACAGTCAATTGGCTCGACCCGAAACTGGTATGTCCGAATGAATCCTTTACTTCACCTATATCTCCCACATCGAAGCCTTCGCTGATGACCACCAGGCACCTGCCGTTTTGAGAAAGCTGGGTATTAACATTATCGGCCAGTTCTTCCATGGAAACACCGGACTCAGCCATATAAATATGCAGGGGCATTTGTCTATTCGGGTCAGCCAGCCTGGCAGCGGCCGGTATATAGCCGATCTTTCTTCCCATTGCCTGTATCACCAGTACAGGATCAACCGGGGAGGAACCCATGTTTTCCTCATTGGCATTCTGAATAATATGAGACCAGTACCTGGCAACGCTGCCGTATCCGGGTGTATGATCAATGAGTTTGAACTGGCTGTCCCCCACATCATTATCAATCGTTTTCGGCACACCGGTAGCTACCAGTTCCAGTCCTTCCTTGCGGGCCAGTTCACTGATCATAAAAGCGGTATGCTGAGAATCATTGCCCCCGATATAGAAGAAATATCCTATGTTGTGAGCCTTAAAAACCTCGATTACCCTTTTAAAGTCCTGTTCCTGGTGATCCTTCAGTTTATACCGGCAGGTCCCTATACTTCCGGCTGCAGGAGTATTTCTCAGCAGGGCGATCTCCTGATCATCCTGGTCAGAAAGGTTCAGTAATTCTTCCTTTAAAACTCCCTCTATTCCATGCCAGCCCCCGTATACTTTCCCGAAACTGTCCGGGAACAATTTGCATGTGTCAATGATCCCCCTCAGTGAATTATTGATAACTGGCGAGGGTCCCCCCGACTGTGCCACAATGACATTTTTAATCATAATCTTCTTAATTTTCTTAGTAGTAACATCCTGATTATCTATAAACCATACAGGTTCAACCGATAGCTCAGACCCCGCTGAACGCATTGAATCCCCCGTCTACCGGAATAATGATTCCTGTAACAAAACGGGAGATATCTGACAAAAGGTAGAGTACGGTCCCCTGCAGTTCTTCAGTTTCCCCGAAGCGGCCCATCGGGGTATTGTTAATTATTTTTTGTCCCCTTTCGGTAAGACCGCCGGTTTTCTCATCTATCAGCAAGAACCGGTTCTGCTGTGTCAGGAAAAATCCCGGTGCAATGGCATTTACCCTTACGCCTGTCCGGGCCATATGAACAGCAAGCCATTCAGTGAAATTATTCACTGAAGCTTTCGCGGCTGAATATGCAGGGATCTTTGTAAGGGGTTTCAGTGCATTCATGGAAGAAATATTCAGGATGACCCCCCTGCCGGCTTCAACCATATCAACAGCCATGACCATGGTTGGTAAAACCGTGCCGTTAAAATTCAGATCAAACACCTTCTTGAATCCTTCCATGTCCAGGCCGAAGAAACTGTCCTTAAGATCAGATGTATTATCATCCGCAATAAACTCAAGTCCTGTTGTGGCTTTGGGTGAGTTGCCCCCTGCCCCGTTGATCAGAATGTTTATTTTTCCCAACTCCTGATGAACGATCTCCCTCGCCCTGACCAGGCTTTCCCTGTCAAGTACATTGGATTCAATTCCCAGGCATTTAACCGGGTACTGATTGCTGATCCTTTCTGCAAGGCTTTCAGACATTTCCCTGTTCATATCAAGAATAGCAATATCTGTTCCTGCACCAGCCAGTGCTTCGATAATGGCAGTTCCGATAATTCCGGCACCCCCGGTTACTACACATACCTTTCCTTCAAGGTCGGCAAAGCTTAATTGAGTCATTATATTTCCGGTTTGTTGGTTCATTGAGTCTACTTTTGGTTAAATGTCTGTTTAATGGTAATATTTCAGGTTTTCCCTGCATATTATATCTATAGGAATATATTGTACCTTCTCAATTTCCTTTTTAAGTATCATATGGTTAAACAGGCTCATAATGGCCCTGTATCCCTGCTCCCTGGGCTTCTGGCTTATCAGGTAATCAATGTAGTTTGACTGAAGCAGTTTCACATTGGAAGAAATGAGGTCATATCCTATCAGCCTGATATTCCGTAGGCCCTTTTCAGCCAGAAACTTACCTACCTGGTACACTTTTGAATTGGTAACGAATACTCCCCTGATGGCAGGATACTCATCAAGGCATTCATTAAAACACTCATTTATCTTTTGCTCCGTGCTCTCTGATACATTTTTGTGGATCAGATTAATATTCTTCAGGTACTCATGCTCCCTGAAATATTTTACGAAACCCTGCTCCCTGTTGGTAATATGCCGGTAGTTATCTTTATCTGCTGCAATATTAATTATAAGCAGGCTGTCCGATGGTGTTAAGCCGCTGGAGATCAGCCTGCCTGCCAGGAGTCCTGAAACAAATGAATCCTGGCCAATATAACACAGATGTTCACAATCCTCAAGGAAGGAGTTAATCAGGATCACCGAGATGCTATTGTCCAGGCATTCTTTCATCAGCTGTTCAGATTCCCGGCGAAAAACCGGGGCAAAAACCAGGGCATCCGGATGATCTGCCAGTATTTCTGACCTGACCCGGTTAAATGAACGTACATCAAACTGGTCATAAAGATATTTCTTCAGGCCAAAACCAAAATAATTTATCTCATTAATGGCCTCTTCAATGCCTTCCAGCGGTACCTTCCAGAATTCATTGTCAGGGTCGGCTTCAGGCAGTGATATTGCGATACGGTATTCCTTCTTTGAGGCCAGGGTCCGGGCCAGTATATCAGGCTGGTAATCAAGATCGGCTATGATGTCCAGTATCTTCTGGCGTGTATTGACCGAAACCTCACCCCTGTCATGTAAAACCCGGTCCACTGTTCCTACTGAAACATGTGCTTTTTCTGCAATATCTTTAATCCTTATTCTCATCCGAATCCAACAAATTTAGTATTTATTTTGCAATTTCGTGTCCGCACACGGAAAAATATGTAACTTTGTTTAATTATCTTACACAGCTTCAACATTAAATCTCATATTATGCAACTTGGAAAATATTCATTTGGTATCGGGGACCGTTTCACCCACCAGGGAGAATCACAGCTTAAAGCAATAATGCAGGCCCAAAGCATGGGTATTGACATTGTTCCGGTCTGGAATAAAAGCAACAGGGAACACAGTATTATCGGCACTTCTCCCGGCGATACACAAAAAGAGGCTGACGAGGCCGTTGCAGCCCTGAACTGGCAGGGTGAGTATCATGTCGATGCGGACCATATCAACCTGGAAACCGTTGATAGCTACATTCCCTGCTCTGATTTTTTCACTATTGACGTGGCGGATTATATTGGCAAAGAGGCTTCACCCGAAGAAACGGCCTGTTTTATGGATCAGAATAAAAAATTTCTGGGCAAGTTGTGCATCCCTGGAATGGACGAAGAATTCAATATTACAGCAGAGCTCCTGCAGACAATTGCTGGAAAATTCCTGTATGCGGCAAAACAGGCTGCCGGGATTTACCGTTACATACTTGACAAAAAAGGCAGCGATGATTTTATTCCGGAAGTATCAATGGACGAAGTGGATGAAGCCCAGAACCCGGTTGAAATGTTCTTCATACTGAGTGCCCTTGCTGCTGAAAACATTCCTGTACAGACCATTGCCCCCAAATTCACGGGAAGATTTAACAAAGGTGTTGATTACCAGGGAGATATCGAACAGTTCGAGAAGGAATTCGAACAGGATCTCGTGGTAATCGATTACGCAGTCAAGGAATTCGGACTGCCCGGCAACCTCAAACTCAGTGTACATTCAGGCAGCGACAAGTTCAGCATTTACCCGGTAATGGGTAAT
>CAZILN010000254.1:0-12288 GCA_964540005.1 uncultured Bacteroidaceae bacterium
AGCTTAAATTTAGAAAAAGATTTGCAGCCTGCCATACTCCTATCCACTGCATACTTGTAAATAAATATTGATTTTATTCTTAAGTAAAATGTTGTAATTTTAATAAGTTGCATTGAATATTCTGTCATTCATAAATCTGGAAACCTAATAAACCTCTAATAATGAATAACAAGTTGATTAATATTTTAGTTGTTACATTATTCCCTGTCTTCTTTCACTCTTGCCAGAAATCCGGGCAGACTGAGCTCGAAAACTTTCCATCAAAATGGTATTTCCTTGGGGAAAATGAAGCAGGAGATCCGGTATTTTACTTATCGTGTGATGGTGAAAGCACTGTTATTAAGATTGAAAAGTTAGAGGAATCAGATGTACTAATAATAGAGGAAAAAGGCGAGTTATTTGAAAACTTCTGGATCCAATCGTTCAATCTGAATGAAGATAATACCGGGGAGTTTTCACTAACTGATCCAAATAAAACCAAACACACATTGAGATTTGAATACACTGAAGATAAAAGTACTGCCTCCTGGTCGCTTGATGGTCAGTTAATAGGCAGGTTTATAGCCGGTAAAATGCCTGATGAAATCGAAAAGATATACCCACCCTGTATTGAATGTTTTCCATTTGATGAATGCCTGGACAGGATCACTGATCCGGCGGAATATATTGAAATGATCAATTCTGCTATAGAGGGATCTTATGAAGGAATGAGCAGGAAGGATAAAACAACGACTGACATGGATGGATTCAGCGGTGCAGAATATGAAGTTCATTACTTAAAGGGAATGCCGGTTAAGGTGATCAGTAATTATGAAGCAGGGGCATATTTATCAGACAGGGATATTTACTACCTGAGAGAAGGAGACCTTGTCGAAAGCAGGCATTCAGAAAATACAAGATCGATGATGGAAGGTGAGGAAATGACTCAGGAAGCCTCAACAGTATATTTTCGGGATGGTATCCCTGTAAGAGTTGAGAGAAAATACCTGGAAATAACCGACCCGGGCGAGTTTATTAATGCAGAAACAAGCCTGCCTGGATTTGATGAATTGGCTTTCAGCGGAATCACCTTTGACAGGGACTCAATGCTAAAAACACTTGAATTCGAATGTAAAGACCTTATTGCAAGGATTGAGGGATCAGGGACCTTCGAAGGTGAATTCGTAGAGCTGTATCTCAGGTTTGACGAAAATTATTCTTTGCAGATCAGGGACCCGCTGGATAAGATTCATTATATGATAGTATTGGAACCTGACGAATGGATCAGGGAACTGTTACAGAGTACAGAAATGCCGGAGGGGAGGGAAGCACTTGTTACCTGGAGATACTGGGAATCGGAAAATGAAGATGGTTTCACCTCAACCGAACCAGTCTACAGGCATGCTGTCTGGCTGGATGAGATCAGACATATTTACACAGAACCAAATCAGATCAGGGGTGCCATAAGGGAATATACGGAGAGGGAATACTATTGTACTGAGACCATTGAAGGGGATCATTATCAGTATCATCCCTCCTGTATACAGGGTTCACTGGGTTTTTCACTGGAAGGTAATTGGGACGTCCCCAGCTTTTATGAATCGGGATACAGGGTCTATCATTATAATCTGAAAGAACTTATGCTCTTAACAGACGACAGGATACGAATACTTTATTGTCTGGAAGATGCGGTACCGGGTCCCACCATGGGCTGCTTGGAAATCAGGCCATACGAAGAGGGAGAACTGGTTATTAATCAAATGTATCATCCTGAAAATACCCCTACGGATGCATACACTTATTGTTACATTAAAGATGTATATGATAAACTGCCTGTTTCATCGGAAGAATGTGAGCAGTAGAATCGGTTTAGCTTGTTTCAGCTTATCTTGAATAAATCTTCCAGGGTGAATCACAGTAAATATTTGATTACTATTCATACCTCAGAGAATTCACAGGATTCGCTACAGCTGCCCTAAAAGTTCGGATGCTAACTGTCAGAATAGCAATAAGCAGTGCCAGCAGGGTGCTGAGCACGAAAATCAGAGGATTCAGTTCGATCCTGAATGCAAAATTCTGCAGCCAGTCCTTCATAAAGAAATATCCTAAAGGCCATGAGATAATAGTGGCAAACAGCATTAACCAGAGTATCTCTTTTGACAGTATTGTCATCACGCTGCTCACAGTTGCACCCATGACCTTCCTGATTCCAACTTCTTTTGTTCGCTGTTCCGCTGAGAAGGAAGCAAGTCCAAGCAACCCAAGGGCAGCAATAAATATAGCAAGTAATGAGAAAATGGAGAATATTATCCCGGTATTCCTGTCCGAGGCATACAGAGTGGCAAGGTCATCTTCAAGGAAAGATATTGTAACCGGTTGATCTGCAACATAATCTTCCCATGTTTTTTCTATATACTTAAGTGTAGCCTGTTTGTTATTTTCCGTGATTTTTACTGCGATTTTATCCGGGTTCCAGTAATTTAATCTCAGAATAAGGGGTTTGATCTCCTGGTGCAGGGATTTAAAATGAAAATCTTTAACCACACCTATTACCTGCATGGGATTTATTTCATTCCCATCTCCAAAATCATTGATCAGTCGATGCTCAAGCGGATTGGTGAATCCCAGTGCCTTAACCGCTGCTTCATTTAATATGACAGCAAAAGTATCGCTGTGAATGTCTTCAGACAAATACCTGCCTTCAATGATCTCTAATTTAAATACATCTGCAAAATATGGATCGGTAAATATATTATTTAGTGCATGAGTCTCTTCCATGGTGGATCCTTCGGGGTAATATGCATCATCTCCTATCAGTGATCCAGGAACTGCATTGGTAACAGAAGCCGAAATAATATCAGGATTGTTCAGTAATTCCTGCCTGAATGTTTCTCTCTGGTTACCCAGTTCGCGGGCCCTGTCGATAACCAGCAGGTTCTCTTTACTGAATCCCATATCCTTTTTCTGAATAAAACTCATTTGAGAATAGACAACAAATGTGCTGATAAACAAAGATATAGTAATGACAAACTGAAGTGTCACTAGAATACTTCTAAGATAGGAATTTTTCATACCAGAAGAGACCTTGCCTTTCAGGACACTAACGGGTTTAAATGATGATAAAACAAAGGCAGGATAACTACCTGATAGAAAGCCAACTATCAATCCTACAATAATTATTGAAGGAAGCAGTAGCCTGTTATCAATAAGGTTCAGGCTAAGGTCTTTCTGGGCCAGGTAGTTGAATGGAGTAATAAACAATTCTACAAGAATGACTGCCAGGATCAATGAAAAAATGGTAATAATAAAGGATTCGATAATGAATTGCCAGATTAGTTTACTTTTATTTGAACCGACAACTTTCCTGATACCCACCTCGGAGGCACGTGAAGACGAACTGGCGGTAGACAGGTTCATGAAGTTAATGGAAGCGATGATGATCAGAAAAATAGCAATCAGTGAAAATATATAAACACTGGTCATGCTTCCACCGGGTTCAATTTCAAACTGGAGGCCTGAACGTAGATGAATGTCCTTAAGGGGTTGTATAAAATACCCGTATTCATTCCCGCTTTCAAGAAATTCATCCATTGATGTTCCCAGGGCCTGTTCCAGTTGTGGTCCCATATACTGAACCAGTAAATCAGGTATTTTCGCTTCTACCTTCTCAGGTGCAATCCCTTCCTGTAAGACAACATAGGTATAATTATTATTGCTGATCCACCATGTAACATCTGCCAGCCATGTAGAGGAGAATGATCCCAGCAGGTTGAAATGAAAATGTGAATTATCAGGGAAACCTTTCACCACACCGGTTACCTCAAATGTCCGTTCTTCCTGTCCGATTTTCAGGACTTTACCTAAGGGATTCTCGTCTCCGAAGTACTTCCTGGCTGTTTCTTCAGTAAGCACAACGGTATTTGGGCGGGTAAGCATCCGGGCAGGGTTCCCATGCAAGGCCGGGGCTGTAAAGACATTAAAAAACGTAGAATCGGCGTAATAAAAATTACTTTCAATGAATACTTTATCCTCATACCTGATTTTAGGATCTCCTTCGAAAGTGTACAACCTGGTATATTCCAATACCTCAGGAAAATCCGCTTTAAGTGTTGGTCCAAGCGGAGCATTGGACAATGCACCATCGATTGCATTTCCCTGTATCCTGGCTTTTATATTAAACCTGTAAATGTTGTCAAACTTCTCATTGTGGCGATCATAACTCAGTTCATCCTGTACAAATAAGAAGATGATAAGAGCGCTGGCAATTCCAACAGCAAGCCCAAGGACATTAATAATAGAATATCCCTTGAATTTCCACAAATTGCGGAGCGAAGTGAGAATGTAATTTCTGAACATAATAGATAGCTTTGTAATATGACGAAGTAAGATAAAGAAAATACTACAGTAATACTAAATCGGCCATGAAATTGGAAAGCTGTTCCCATTTCTTTATTTTTAATCCTTCACTGATCTTAAATTTCATATATTCAAACTCGCAAACGTTTTTAAACCCAAAATACCTAAAAAATGAGACACATTCGGCCTATATTATTGTCGCGTTTGCTTATCCTGATCAGCTTATCAGGCATTATAATTCTATGTATCGCTTGCTCCCCCAAAGAGGTTCAATTATTAACAAAAAAACCTATGGAATTAAAAGAAAACTGGCAAATCATATCCGCCGATGAGATTGAGGATACGGGAGCTGAAATCTCAAGCCTCACATACTTTCCTGAAGGTTGGTATAATACTACATTGCCATCGACTGTCCTGGCTTGCCTGGTAAAAAATGGTGTTTATGATGATGTTTTTTACGGAAAAACTATGGATGAACTGCCTGAACTCTGGAGACAGGACTGGTGGTACAGAACAGAATTCTCTGCTCCGGAACATTCACCCGGTAAACAATACATACTGAAATTCACAGGGATTAATTATAAAGCAGATATTTACCTTAACGGTAAACAGATTGCGGATACCAATGAGGTGGCCGGAGCTTACAGGGTCTATGAATTCAATGTATCGGATATTATTGTGCCCGGACAGGCAAATGCACTGGCTTTGAAAATCACGCCTCCCAGGAATGTTGGATATGCAGGAGTGGAATTGACCTTCAGTTATGTAGACTGGAACAAATATCCGGTGGACAATAATGCGGGGATATGGAACAAGGTATTCCTTGAGACTCACAATGCTGTTTCGATCAAAGACATTCATGTAGTAAGTGATGTGGAATCACTGTCCCAAGCTAATCTGACCGTATATGCTGAGCTTGTCAATCATTCAGATGAAAAGATATCCGGTAACCTGGAAGGTACTATTGGAGCGATCAGGTTTTCCCGGAGGGTAGAACTGGAAGCAGGGGAAGAGGTGGAAATTACTTTCGATCCGGAATCAAACGAGCAGCTGAAGATTAAAGATCCAAAGTTATGGTGGCCCTACGAACTGGGGGAACCTTATCTTCATGAACTTATCATTTCATATACGATAGACAGGTCGGTATCTGATTCAAAATCAAAGCATTTTGGGATCCGTGAATTTACTGGGTCGTGGGACGAGGATGGCAACTGGTGTGCTGTTCTCAACGGGGAAAAGATATTTATTCGGGGAGCCGGATACAGCTGGGACCTTCTTATAAGGAATACTAAAAAAAGAGCTGAGACCCATGTGAAGTATGTAAAGGATATGGGACTTAATACCATCCGCCTTGAAGGCAAGCTCGGGGATGAATATCTGCTGAATGCGTGTGACAGGGAAGGAGTCTTGCTAATGGCTGGCTGGTGTTGTTGTTCCCACTGGGAGAAATGGGAAAACTGGAATGAAAAGGATGAAGAGATTGCCTATGCCTCAGTAGAGAGCCAGATCAGGATTTTGCGTACAAGACCATCTTTATTTGTCTGGCTGCATGGAAGTGACCGGCCTCCACCTGAAGAAATACTTCATGAATACAGGAATATATTAACTGACCTGAAATGGCCCAACGAGGATCTGACCAATGCAAGGGAGGATAACCCGGGTGTCAAGATGACCGGCCCCTATGACTATGTACCACCGGTGTACTGGTTTGAAGATACCCAGAGGGGAGGAGCCTTCGGATTTGCCTCGGAACATGGTCCCGGACCGGCAATACCAGAAATCGAAAGCCTTAAAAAGTTTATTCCTACTGATCATTTGTACCCTGTAGATGATTACTGGAACTATCATGCCGGTGGTGGTGCTTTCAGAAATCTCAACAGGAATTATATGCCTGCAATAAAAGGCCGCTACGGAGAACCGGCTGACCTTGAGGATTTCGTTAAAAAGTCACAGGTATCAAGTTACGAGGCCCAGAGGGCATTGTTTGAAGCTTACAGGGTTCGTAAGTTTACTTCTACCGGAGTAATTCAGTGGATGCTGAACAATGCATGGCCCTCGATAATATGGCACCTGTATGATTATTACTGGAAACAGGGCGGGGGATACTGGGGAACTAAAAAAGCCAATGAATCACTGGCAGTGATCTGGGAACCGCATGATGGTAAGATAAGTGTTATCAATGACACCTATGAATCTTATCCTGACTGCCGGGTGAAGGCATCCCTGTTCAACCTTGACCTGACAGAAGTATGGTCAGACCAGGCAACTGTTACTGTTGATCCAAATGCTGTACGGGAAGCAATGATTATCCCCCATGTTCAGGGCCTCTCAAAAACCTATTTTATAAAGCTTGAATTAATGGATGCAAACGGGGGTAATATTACAACTAACCTGTACTGGTACTCTACAAGTCCGGATGTTATGGACTATAATGATGACCACTGGTGTTGTCCGGGCCAGCTTGAGTATGCAGACCTGACAGGATTGAACAACCTGCCGGAGAATGGGAATGTTGAGATCCTTTCGGCATTAGCCATTATGAGCGGTAATGCGGAATCTGTAACTATCCAGCTGAAGAATACGGATGCCCATGCATTGGCATTCTTCATAAGGATAGAGGTGATCAGCGGCGATGAGGAACAGGAAATACTCCCGATAATTTACGAGGATAACTTTATCACCCTGTGGCCGGGGGAAGAGCGCATTATCAATGCCAGTTATAAGATTGCTGATAAAGGAAGCGAGAAGACTAGTGTAAGGATTAAGGGATACAATGTAAGCGGGAAAAGCATTGAAGTACAATATTAATCATAGCATATGAACTGGAAACGTTTTTTCATCACCCTGCTCCGGGTAGCTATAGGATGGCATCTTCTGTATGAAGGAATTACAAAGCTTATTGCAGAAAATTGGACAGCGCAAAGCTTCCTCGTGAATTCAACCGGATTTTTATCCGGGTTCTATCACTGGCTGGCTTCTTCACCCGGACTGCTGAAAGTGATTGACCTGTTGAATGTTTACGGACTGATCCTGATCGGACTGGCCCTGTTCCTTGGAGTGTTGATCAAGTATGCGGCAACGGCAGGAGTTTTATTAATGGCTCTTTATTATTTTGCTTACCCTCCTTTTGGTGGGACTGTTTTTGGATCAGGTGAGGGAAGCCTCTATATTGTCAATAAAAATTTCATTGAAGCCATTGCTTTAGTCGTTCTTTTCTGCATCAAAGAAAAAGGGTATGGGATCTATGCTCTGGGATCTTTGGTAATCAGGAAGGATGTATCTGAAGCAGGTGAGCAGGGAACCATTAACCTGGCCAATTCCAGGAGGGAAGTAATAAAGAATCTTGCATCCATACCCTTGCTCGGTCTCGCCGGCTGGGGCGCTTTGGGTTCAAGCAGGAAATATGGCGTTGATACCTTATCGGGTGCTACTGTACAGATAGGGGCAGCGGATCTCAGCGAGCTGGAAGGAGAATTGCCTCAGGGGCAGATCGGCGAGCATAGCATCAGCCGCCTGGTCATAGGAGGGAACCTGATAGGCGGCTGGGCGCATGCCCGGGATTTAATTTATGTTTCCAGACTGTTCCGTGCCTACAATACCGAGAAAAAGATCTTTGAGACATTGCAACTGGCTGAGAATGCGGGTGTCAATACCATTAATATTGGTTATCCCACTAATGCCTTACTGCAGAAGTATAAAAAGATCACCGGCAGTAAAATAAAGGTGATCTCGCAGGTGGCGCCTGATATGGAGAATAATGACTATTACGTTAATATCAATGGTGCCATTGATTACGGGGCGGATATTATCCAAGTCCAGGGAAACCAGTGTGACTGGCTCGTTCGCGATAACCGGATCGATGTGATTGAAAAAATGATGGATAAAATAAGAAGCCAGGGGTATACTGCAGGTCTGGCTTCACATACAATTGATGCCTTAATCGCCTGCGAGGAACAGGGGATCATTCCGGATTATTATATGAAGACCATGCACCACGACAGGTACTGGTCGGCTCATCCGCGTGAGAACCGTATCCCATTCGAAGTGGATGGTGAGAATTACCTGGATCACAATAAGTTCCATAACAATATCTTCTGCCTTTTCCCTGATCGAAGTGTTGAATTTGTTAACAGGGCAAAGGTTCCAGTGATGGGATACAAAGTACTGGCTGCAGGCGCCATTGAACCCGAAGATGGTTTCAGGTGGGCCTTTCAGAATGGTGCCGATTTCATTTGTGTGGGGATGTTCGACTTCCAGATAGTGAACGACGTCAATATCGCTATCAATACTCTGAGAAGTTTATCTGATCGCAAGCGTGACTGGTACGGATAGTGCAGGACCAATTACTGATCTGTCTCTTACACAATGAACTTGAAGCCCCATGAGCTTAAGAATCAACCGTTGTCCGGATAATCCAATCGTATGGCCCGGCAAATGGGACTGGCGTATGAGCAATTCATATAACCCGGCTGCCATCTATGAGAAGGGTAAATTCTATCTCTTTGAGCGCACCGCAGGCTCTATGCAACCGCATCATTGTTATATAGGATTACTGGAAAGCGAAGACGGTATTCATTTCAATCACGTCTCAGATAAACCGGTATTCACTCCTGAAATGGCGGGTTCAAAATATGGCAGTGTCCAGGATCCCCGTGTTGTGAAAATTGATGACACTTATTATATGACCTTTGCGTTCAGGCGGTTTACATGGAATATCTATCCTACCGGTCTGGGGGTGCCTAATGCATCTCAAAACGATTTTCCCGGATTCGATCCGGCAACAGATAAGAATCAGACACGCTCAGGCATAGCAGTTTCAAAAGACCGTATTAACTGGGAATTTTTTGCCTGGGCCACTCCCGGGGATATAGACGACCGTGATGTAATACTTTTTCCTGAGAAAATCAACGGAAAATACGCTCTTCTCAGGCGGCCCATCGGATATGTAAATCTTGACACAGGACACGGTGAAGAGCATCCTTCCATAAGAATCTCATTTTCCGAAGATCTCATTACATGGACTGATCCTGAGGTCCTTATCAAGCCTGAATATAAGTGGGAAGACAACCGAATAGGTGGTTCCACGCCGCCTGTTAAAACAGATCGGGGATGGCTCGTATTGTATCATGGCGTTGAAAATACCAATCCTGAAACACGACGGGTAATATATCGCTTAGGGGCGATGATGCTCGACCTGGAAGATCCCAGGAAAGTCATTGCGCGTGCACCGGATTATATTATGGAACCTGAAGCGTATTATGAAAAATTCGGAGCATTTATTCCAAACGTTATTTTTCCTACCGGCAATGTTGTTAAAGACGGTCTTCTGTATATCTATTATGGTTGCTGTGATACATCTATCGGACTGGCCACGGTCCAACTTGATGATCTGGTGCATCACATCCTGGAAACCTCTCAATCCTAATTTCATTTCAGAACCTTTCCCATGGAATTACATATCATCGACATCCTGATTATCGCTCTCTATCTGCTAATATTAGTGTTTGCAGGTATCTACATGTCAAGGCTTGCTTCCAAAGACATGAATGCCTATTTTCTTGGAGGTAAGAAAATACCCTGGTATGCCCTGAGCATTTCCAATGCCGGTGGGATGTTTGATATTACAGGGACAATGTGGCTTGTATACCTGGCTTTTGTTTATGGGATGAAATCTGTGTTTATCCCCTGGATATGGCCATTTTTCAACCAGATTTTCATGATGATATATCTGGCTACATGGTTACGGCGGTCCAACGCCCTTACCGGGGCCGAGTGGATAACCACACGGTTCGGGCAGGATACTCAAGGAGGCAGGATGGCACATCTGATCGTAGTGATCTTCTCGACAATCTCAATCATAGGATTTTTAAGTTACGGTTTCGTAGGCATAGGGAAATTTGCCGAAATTTTTATGCCCTGGGATCTTTCTCCTCACACTTATGCCATCATAATCACAGCAATTACCGGAATTTATGTGGTTGGAGGAGGTATGTTTGGTGTGGTTGTTACAGATATAATTCAATATATTCTGATGCTGGTTTCTGCTGTTATCATTGCGGTGATAGCCATGAGCAAGGTTTCACCGGAATTGCTTGCATCAGTAACACCCGATACCTGGGAGAACATCTGGCTCACCTGGAGACTGGATCTCGACTGGTCAGATATTCTTGATTCCGTCAATACAAAAATTGCAGCCGACGGGATGTCCCTCTTTACTGTTTTTATAATGATGGCAATTTTCAAGGGACTGTTTGTCAGTATGGCCGGACCGGTTCCGACACAGAGCCTTCAGAGAATACTGGCTGCAAAAAGTCCTAAAGAAGCGGCATTAATGAGTGGCCTTAGCTCTGTTGTTGTGGCAATCCCGCGTTATCTGCTGATTGGAGGGCTTACAGTGCTGGCCCTGGCTTTTTTTATTCCCGAGCTCAATGCAATGGGTGAAAATATTGACTTCGAACTGGTACTGCCCTTTGCAATAAAAAACTTTATGCCAGCGGGTCTGATGGGGCTCCTGCTTGCCGGCATGCTCTCGGCACACATGTCAACAACCTCTTCTTTCCTTAATGTAACTCCGGCCTATATTGTAAACGATATTTATAAAAAATATTTCCGGCCCAATGCTTCAAGCAGGACTTATATTCGTTTAAGTTACCTTGTCACTATACTGGTAGCCGTTGCCAGCATCCTTTTTGGCCTGGTTGTTGAATCGGTTGATGAAGCAACCCGATGGATAGTGAATGCCCTCTGGGGCGGATATGCTGCTTCCAATGTACTGAAATGGCACTGGTGGCGTTTCAACGGGCATGGATATTTCTGGGGTATGTTAAGTGGCCTGCTCTTTGCAATGTTGATGCCTGTGTTCCAACCCTTATTATTCCCTGATGTCAATTCCCTGTATTTTTATCCGGCGATACTGTTAGTATCCATGGGAGGAAGTGTTCTTGGGACGTTGCTGACAGAACAGGAAAGTGATGAACTCCTTATTAAATTTTATACCTCCGTGCGACCCTGGGGATTCTGGAAACCCATTCTTGAAAAAGTCAGGACTGTAAATCCTGATTTCAGGAAAAACACAGATTTTGGCAGGGATATGTTCAATGTGTTTATCGGCATTATCTGGCAGGTATCAATTATGGCTGCTCCCTTATTACTGGTTACCAGGAACTGGAACACAGGTGTTGTGATAGCAGGAATCATCATTCTTACTACTGTTGTGCTGAAGAAAAACTGGTTCAATAAATTAGAGGATGATTAATTTTTTTTTAAAACATTATTATCTTGGAACTTTAAGGCAATGAATTATCAAATACAAACAGGAAGGATACCTGTACTGCGGTATATATTACTGAATCTGGTATTGCTGATCCATACCGTTTCCTTCGTATTAGGACAGCAAGAAAGTAATAGCTTAGCCTTGGAATCGGATGAAGCTATACAGCTTCCGTATGACAGGTTCATTCATCCGGCAGGTAAACAGGTATATTTCGGGCGTGACAGTCATGAGAATCATGCCCTTGATGCCGTGCTTTCGCCCGATGAAAAATGGCTGGTTATCCAGGAACGATATAGCCTTGTTTTTATTAGTACGATCACCGAGGAAATTGCTAATGTGCTTTACCTTGATAGTATTCCGGGATTGAGAGGGGCAATGAATACTTATTCAGGAATTTGCTGGTATACCCGGGGAGGTATCGATTATATCTGGTTCAGTGCCGTAAGCAAGCCAAACAGATCGTTTGTGCTACAGGTGACATGGGACGGTAGCAGTGCGGAGATATCCAGGATCATGCGGTATTCCCGTGATCAGTTTGCAGGGGTTGCCCTGCCCAATGAGATACTGATCCGCGAAGAGCCTGAAGGAGAGTTCCTGTATGTCATCCTAAATGGTAACAACAAGATAATTAAACAAGACCTGGAAACAGGGGATACGGCATGGATCAGGGAAACAGGTGT
>CAZILN010000255.1:0-9506 GCA_964540005.1 uncultured Bacteroidaceae bacterium
AGGGTTCTCATGGTGCCGGATCAGGAAAGGAATTTTTTCCTGAGGTCTTCGATCTGATTGGCATTGATGGGGACCAACTCACCCAGTGGATGCCCCAGGATAAGGGAACGGGCACTGAATTCAGCCACCTCCAGCCGGTCAAAGGTCTGCAGCAGCTTATCGCCGGTCACAATGATGGAATCATTCTTTATGATCACCGCGGGGTTGGTGGGACTGAACATTTCAGCCAGCTTAGCGGATGTATCGAATTGCTGCCCGAACTCAAGCATGGGAATGTCCTGCAGGAAGATCCAGCTTTCCGGAATGGTCCGCACATCCAGTTTATTCCCTGATACCCCGTAAGCCATGATGTTTGGGGCCTGGGTTATTATGATGGAGTTAATATGCGGGTTCTCCCTGTAGATCTTCTGGTGTACCCGGAAGGCGCGGCTGGGTAATTTCCCCGGCTCCCGTTCTCCGTCCCTGATCTGTACGATGTCTTCAAGGTCCATCTCCCACCGTGGGACATTACGCTGGGTGATCAGGAAATCATTTTCCTTCCATCGGACCGACATATTCCCGTAAGACGAGATCATCAGTCCCTGGGCACAGTACCTTCGCACCAGCTTGCTGATGTTGAGGCGGATGGATAGTTCTTTTTTGGTATGTTCCACCATGCCCATCTCCGGCAGGTCTTCCGGTATCTGTGAATCAAAGGCGTCGATCTGTTCATCGCTCAGGTATGAAGGGCTGCCGATGGTACTTGCATTGATGATGGTGTGTGCAGAGAATTCGAGTGTTTCAAACCGCACGAAGGCATCCTTCAGGTCTGTGCCTCCGACGACCGTGCCGTGGTTTTCCATGATGAAGGCATTGAGGCCCTTTTCGAATTCAGCGGCAATGTTCCTTCCCAGTTCTTCCCCGCCGGGGATGGCATAGGGTGCATAGCCTATGGGACCGCAAATATGCTTAGCCTGCGGACAATACTGAATGAAACCAGTGCCGGGGGATGTGCATGGATGACCGCCCCGATATCGGGCCGCGCTTCGTATATAGCCTTGTGAAAGGAGAATTCAGAAGAGGGCTTGTAGTAGCCGCTTACCGATCCGTCCGGGTGCACGCATACGATGTCCTTGCGCTGCAGGGTTCCCTTGTCAATGGTACTCGGGGTGACCCAGATATTCCCTTCCCCGTCCTTTTTGGAGATATTCCCCCCGGAAGTGGTGGTCATGCCCGCATTATAGATACGTTTTATGATCTCTGTAATCTGATCCCTCGGATGCTGATAAAGAGTATCTTACTTTTCCATAATTGTTACAAAGCTTCGGTCAGCATCATCCGAGATCTACCTCCAGGACTTGATCCGGATCCAACGCTTTCCAGAGGACCATGGCTGCACCCAGGGAAGTGGAATTAGGGATTTCCGAGGGTACCACTTTCTTTTCCGGGAATTTCATGGAAAGCAGTGCAATAAAGATCGGGTTCCTTGAGAATCCTCCGGTGATGAACAGGTTACCAGCCTGCGTTTTGTTTTCATCGATCAGCTGAATTGATCCGGCGGTGAGGTCGACCAGTCCGATCATCAAATGATGGTAAGCTTCATCGAAACTTTTGAATACCTGTGGATTAAGACTGCTGTCAATGAAGTTTTCAGGTATGCCGTCAATATGCAGGGCAGGGTAATCCGTGTTTGGTGCAAGAAGATCATTTATCATTGACTTGTCAGGTTCGACAGATTTATAATGGTCTTCATCGACGCCAAATGCCTCTGCCATTTGTTTGACATTGACGTCATGCATGTGTCCAAGGAAAAGCCTGGAGGATTTGACGGGTTTTTGTCTGATGCTCATGTAGTTCAGGCAATCCAGTTCAAGCTGGAGCGCGGTCAGGGGTTCATTATTGAAGGGATTCATGGAAATGCACCATGTTCCCGTTGAAACCAGGATGAACTTTGTATCGGAATGCATCAGGTAGGGGACAAGGGATGCTGAGCTGTCGTGGATCCCGATGCCGGCCCTGATATTTTCTCCAAGATCTTTCACAGGGTATGTTGACTCCACATCCTGAGGCTCGGGCAGGACATTTCCCGGTGACTGGAGCCTTACAGAGGGAATCAATCACCATGTGCTTCATTTATATATCCATCAACCTGACGACAAAAGGGCTCCCGGGATGAACGCCTGGTTCAGTACGGAATTTAACCGGCACAACGTTTCAGAGGTGGCATACCAGGTAGGTTTCAAAACACCCTCAAATTTTACAGCCTCTTTCAAATCCTATTACGGGATATCGCCGAAAGAATATAAGTCATCCTAATTTGTATCCGGGAATGAACATCCAGGCTGATATAAATATTTGCTTTTAGCCACCCCATCAATGATCACGCAGTAATCTTCCATTGGAAGTTTACTGGTGCCAAACAATCTGAACCAATATTATATGAATCATAAAAACAAACAGGGAAAGTTATGCAATTAAAACATAATATTATAGGATTAGAATACGATATAAACATAATATTATAGGAATTGCTTGAAGATTTTGTACCTTTGACTAAAACACAAAAGTATGATCACCAGAATACAAGCTGTTGAAATTGAAAAAGTATTCTTTAAAGGCAAAGCCATCATTGTAAGTGGAGCACGACAAGTTGGTAAAACAACTATGTTGGAAGATATACTGCAAAAATACCAAGAGGAGCTATTGAGTTTAGACGGAGATGATACTACTATTCAGGATTTGTTAAACAGACCAAATACTCAACAATTAAAGCAGATTATTGGTAAAAAAAAGATTGTATTTATCGATGAAGCACAACGAATACCTGATATCGGATTAACTTCTAAAATTATTACAGACAAGTTTAAAGACGTACAGCTAATCATTAGCGGTTCTTCTTCATTTGATTTATACAGCAAGGTAAATGAACCATTAACAGGCAGAAAATGGACTTTTAAGCTTTGGCCGGTATCCTGGGAAGAGTGGCAAACACATGTAGGATATGTAAAATCGGAACAAGATATTGAAAACCGTATGGTTTTTGGATTGTACCCAGATGTGTTAAATCATGAAGAAAATCCAGGTTTAGTCTTATCGGAGTTGGCAGAGAGTTATTTGTATAAAGACATATTAATGTATGACGGATTGAAGAAGCCAACTGTCATAGAAAAATTACTTCAGGCTCTAGCCTATCAGGTTGGCAGCGAGGTTTCATTACAAGAACTTGGACAAACTGTCGGAGTCGATCCGAAAACTATAAATACATACATAGATATTTTGGAGAAAGCCTATATCATTTTCAGGCTTACTCCATTAAGTAGAAACCTGCGAAATGAAATTAAGGCAAAAAATAAGGTGTATTTCTACGATAACGGAATACGTAATGCTGTGATTGGACAACTTCAACCATTGGCCATACGGCAGGATGCTGGCATTTTGTGGGAGAATTTTATGGTCAGCGAAAGGGTTAAGCAAATTAGCCAAAAGAAGTATTTGCGTAACTATTATTTCTGGCGAACGACACAGCAACAGGAGATTGACTATGTGGAAGAAGTAAATGGAGAATTTTTTGCGTATGAATTTAAATGGAGCACAAAGATGAAGATTAAATTTTCCAAAACCTTTTCCAATAACTATCCTTCAGTTAATAAAGGAATCAATAGAAGGAATTTTAGAGAATTTGTAATAATAACTTGATGAGGATTACTGACGTAATCCGTAACGAGGTTGGAAGTTGGTCCTCCGGGACAAGCAGCCCGGGTCATAATTCCTATCGCAATTTCAGGTGATAAAGGGAACAATACGTCAATTACGAGAAAAGTAATGTTAAATTAAAATATCTAAACCCAGATTATCATTTCAAGTCATATTCCATTCCAATCGGTTTATTATCCTGCTCCGCAGGGCATGTACCTTTAGGAAGAAATAAAAGTAAAAGCAATACAGTTCATTATGGCTGGGAATTAACGAAATAAAGAATTTATCATGAAGTTTAAAATTGCCTATTACATTCTATGTCTGTTTCTATTGAGTTCCTGTTCTCAAAACAAGAAATCCGCCCTCTGGATTATTACCGCCCCGGCAGACGATCGCTACGTAACCATAGATAAAACAGGTGAAACTATTATTCCCAATGGACGAATTGTTGCTCCTGCAGGAAGAAGTATTGTCGTTGCACCGCACCCCTACGGCCTGACCTTAAGTCCCGATGGAAATACGGCAATTACTGCCAACTCGGGAACCGGGCCACTTTCAATTACAATTATTCGAAATATTTTATCCAGTACTCCAGAGGTACAACAAGTTCCTCCCGGACCATCAACCGACCAAGGTGTATTGGCTTCAGTTTTTATGGGATTGGCAATTTCTAATGATAACAAAATGGTTTATGTTGCCGGAGGACAGGAAAACAAAATATTCATTTTCGACTTAATTACCGGTGAAAAAAGAGACTTCATTGATTGCTCTTTTGTTTCGGGAGATTCTGATTACAGCCACGGTTATATTGGTGATCTGACCCTTTCAAAGGATGGGAAAAAGCTTTATGCGGTTGATCAAATTGGTTTCCGAATGGTAATTATTGACCTGGAAACAGGAAAGTTGGAACACAGTATTCCTGTAGGAAGATATCCATTTGGAATTTGTTTATCGCCAGATGAGAAGAAAATTTATGTAGCCAATGTTGGCATGTTCGAATACAGTGTAATGAATGGAATTACAGAGAAAAATGCAGGAGAAAAAGCATTGAAATTTCCTGCTTTTGGATACGGTAGCGAGGAGATGATTAAAGGAATTGAAAACGATAGTGTCTCAATTCCAGCTTTGGGCGAGATGAATGCACCCGAAGCGTTTTCAGTATTCACTATCAGTTTGGAGAATCCTGACAATCCAAAAGTTATTGCCAAAACAAAAACAGGCCATCTGGTGGGCGCGAAAGTGGAAGATATTCCTGCCGTTGGAGGTGCCAGCCCAAATTCATTGGTGGCAACTGATAAATATGTGTTTGTAAGCAACGGAACCAACGACAACATTTCTGTGATTTCCCTTGATAAAGACACTGTTGTAAATACAATTTATCTGAAACCTGATGATCGTGTAAAACAATTTCGTGGTGTAATTCCATTTGGTCTCGCACTTTCACCCAACAATAAACGCTTGTATGTTGCCGAGTCTGGAATAAATGCCGTGGCAGTAATCGATGTGGAAAAATTGGAAGTATTAGGACACATTCCCACCGGCTGGTTTCCGTCGAAAGTAAAGGTAAGTAATGACGGTAAAAAGTTGGTTGTTGCTAATGCCAAAGGTTTCGGGAGTGGTCCAAATGGAGGAGAGAATTTCAAAGTCACCAAATCGGGAAGCTACATCGGTTCGTTGATGAATGGAACGGTTCAAATTCTTGATATTCCTTCGGATGAAGAATTGAGAACATATACAAAAGACGTAATAGACAATAATTTCGATTTCAATAAAGCTTCTTCGGAAAAATTCAAATGGCGTAAAAATAATCCCGTACCACTTTATCCGGGAGAAAAGGAGAGTCCTATTAAGCACATTGTCTTTATTTCAAAGGAAAACCGCACCTATGACGAAGTGTTTGGACAAGTTGAAAAAGGAGACGGTAACGCCAAGTTGGCCCGCTATGGTTCAGGGGTTTCATTTCAAAACTCAAAACGAACTGCTTCGGTTCAAAATGCGGATATTATGTCGAATCATCTGAAAATCGCAAACCATTTTGCCATAGCCGATAATTTTTATGTTGATTCAGATGTTTCAGCAGATGGCCACCGGTGGTTAGTAAACACCTACCCCAACGAGTGGTGTGAAACATGCACGGCTGCCAGCTACGGAGGAAATCGTTCCTTTGATATCAATTCAAAAGCACCCGGAGTCTTTGCCATGACTGGCTCAGCTGGAGCCATTTATCCTGAAGATTACAACGAAGCGGGCTCTATGTGGGATCACCTGGAACGCAATAGTATCGACTTTTTCAATTTTGGATTCAGTATTATGTTTGAACCGGGAATTTATGACGAGAAATACAAATACGAAGGCATAAGGCACTACATTAATTATCCGCTGCCAAAACCAATTTGGGATCGCACTTCAAAACAATATCCAACTTACAACATGGCGATCCCCGATCAGTTCAGGATTGACCAGTTTCAAAAAGAGTTTGAAGAAAAATGGATAAGCGGTCAGGATACAATGCCCGCATTAATAACCGTAATTATTCCTAACGACCATGGCGCTGGCGAGCGTCCCGAAGCGGGTTATCCTTTCCGCGAAAGCTACATGGCCGACAACGATCTGGCAGTGGGCCGGATTGTCGAATACCTTTCACACACGCCGTATTGGGAAAATATGTTAATTGTAATTACCGAGGACGATGCTCAAAACGGCGTTGACCATATTGACGCCCATCGCAGTGTGTTGATGCTCGCATCACCCTGGGTAAAAGAAGATTATGTGAGTCATGGTCACTATAGCTTCGGAAGTATTTTTAAGACATTCTGGAATATTCTGGGAATACCTTATTTGAATCAATACGATGCAGGTGCAACTGATTTAGCTGATTTCTTTATGGACACACCAAGTTTTAGACCTTACGCTGCAATTCCCGCGGACCCAAGGATTTTTGAACCTCAAAAAGCACTCGATCCGTTCGATGAAAATTTTGATTGGAACGCATTAGATGAATCACCAATTATGGATAATAAAGTGGACATGATTCGTGAGAGCAAGGAAAAAGATGAGTACCGATTGGAAGATCGGGAGAAAAAAAACTAACAAGCTGCCGTGAAGTACTGATCTATGTTTCTGTCAAAGCGAAGATGCATCTGAGATTGGCTTATCTGGTTTATTAAAACTCCATAAGCGATCATGAGAGCTTTCATTATCCCATTCGGGAGTGGGATCAAAATATCCCCCGGAAGAAATATTTTCCTTTACAGCATCTTCATTCAGCTCTATTCCCAGTCCCGGCTTGTCAGGAACCGGGATGTACCCATCAGAATTTACTATGGGTTTGGGGATACCGTCCGCCAGGGTATCATACCACTGATCATCCACATTATGATGTTCGAGTACCAGGAAGTTCTCCGTGGCAGCCGCGCAATGGATATTGGCGAAAAGTGTTACAGGATTCCCGGCCATATGCATTGCCATGGAAATCCCATGCTCCATTGCCAGGTCTCCTATTTTTTTGGTTTCCAATAAGCCCCCGGATGTGGCAAGATCAGGGTGGCAGATCGAAATAGCTTTCGCTTCAAACAGTTTCGCAAATTCTTCTTTAAGATAAATATCTTCACCCGTTAATATAGGCGTAGTACAGGCGTTCTTCAAACGGACATACTGGTCAGTGTAAAACCACGGGACCATATCCTCCAGCCAGGCCAGGTTATATTTATCCAGTCTCTGTGCGAGCTTTATTCCATCCTCAATACCGATATGGCCATAGTGATCAGTGGCCAGAGGTATTTCCCATCCGATGATTTCACGCACTCCGGCTACATACTCCTCAAATTTATCAAGTCCTACTTCTGTAATACGGATGCCTTTGAAGGGATGCTCCAGGTTCCTGGACAAATGATTTCCGCCCCATTGATTGTAAGGATTAAATTCCCCTTTTGGGTAGGTTAGCGATCCTTCAACTCCCTCCAGCAAAGTGATGGGCAGATCCATCTTCAGAAAAGTAAAACCCCGTTCCATTCTTTTCTTTAAACGAAGGCCCTGTTCCTGGGGGTCCTTTGAAAAAGGGGTGTCAGAATAGACGCGGATCCTGTCCCGGAATTTGCCTCCCAGCATCTGCCAGCAGGGCACACCCCAGGCTTTCCCGGCAAGGTCCCAACAAGCCATTTCAACGGCACACACACCGCCTGCCTGGCGGGCATGGTAACCAAACTGCTTGATCTCCCTGAATATCATATCCACATTACAGGGATTCATACCCATGATGCGATTTTTCAGCATCAGTGCATATGTTTTACTTCCGCCGTCCCGGACTTCTCCATAACCATATATTCCCTGGTTGGTATCCAGCCTGATGATATGACGCCTGTGAACGGTCACAGTCCGCATATCAGTGATCTTCAGATCAGATGGTTGAGAATATGTGTTTATGTGATTTGGGATCGCTTCCAGGTCGGAGTTGGTCAGGAACCCTCCGAAGCCAATGGCGGCCGTAGCTGCCGTAGACTTACGGAAAAATTGTCTGCGTGATACCTTGTTTTTCATAAGTAAAAAAATTTATAAGATGCAAATTAATGATTTCGTCACATCAGAAATAATACATGTATACACTTAAAAATAATAAAACATTCTAAATGTCAGCTTAACCAGATATAAATAACCAGGGTTATTAGTGAGAGCACCACAAGGTGCAGCCTCCAGTCGGTAATGCCTTTGAATTTTGCAATACCGCTGGAGTAATTAATAGTGGTTTTTTCAAGTTTTTCAGGACTAGTTTTTTTTGTGAATGCGGATACTCCAAAAAGAATACCTGTAATTAAAATCTCAGCCCATAGTCCACGATAACCAAAGTTCAGTGTCAGCTTGTGGTGGAGGATGGGAAATAACTGTTCCCCTGCTTCGGGACCAACCAACTGATCCACTACGAATATTGTGGCCAGAATAAGTCCTGCTATCACCGATACGATAGCAGCCTTCATAGTAACCTTTTTGCTGATGATCCCAAAAAAAATGGCCGGAAAAACAGGAATGACAAGATAAGCCGAAATGGTTTGAAGATATTTGTACAGACCCTCTTCATTTTTATATACCAGGTATGCTGCTCCAATTCCCAGAAAGGCGAAAACCATGATAATGATACGCCCTGTAATAACCTGTTTCTTTTCGGATACTTCAGGCTTAAATTCAACGATAAAATCCCGGACGAACAAAGTTGAAACCGAATTCAGAACGGCAATCAGCGAAGTGATGAGTGCCGCCACCAGGGATGCAAGCAGCAGTCCGCGCAGCCCGCTAGGCAGCAGCTGGTTCAATAACAGTACGAATGTTTGTTTGGTTTCATCTCCCTGTAGCTGATCCGGGAATAATGCAAAAGCGATCACTCCCGGGAGAGCAAATATGAAAACCGGGAGGAGTTTCAGAAAGGTTGCAAACATTGCACCCCAGCGGGCCTGCTGCAGGCTTGGCGCCGCCAGGGCACGCTGAACATTCACCTGGTCTATGCCCCAGTAAAATATCCCGGCATAAAAGGCAGTGGCCAGGATCCCCCAGAAGGGATAAACCGGATCATCATAAGGTGCGGAGATCACCATCCTGTCGGGTACTGTCTCCATTAGGCTGCTCCATCCCCCGACCCTGTCAAGGCCTATCAGGCACATTATCACAGTCCCTGCAAGCATGATGATAACCTGAATAACATCCGTATAAGCGACTGCAGTAAATCCACCGATGATTGTAAATACGGCGACAAGGATCCCAATATAGAATATGGTTGTCATGATTTCCCATCCAAGGAGACTGTGCAGGACAAGGGCTCCGGCAAAGAGTGTGAAGGCAAGCTT
>CAZILN010000256.1:0-4200 GCA_964540005.1 uncultured Bacteroidaceae bacterium
ATTCAACTGTCCGTACAGCTGGATTATTCACCCGTAGCCCTGGCAGTCGGTCTATCTGATAAGATAGTAACCGCAGGTGCATTTGATGGACAAATGCGTATATCAGGATTTGACAATAATGCAAACCCGGAATGGCGCGAACAGGCTGAAGGTAATTCCGGTTCCGCCCACGTGATCAGCCTGGAAACCGACAAGTCCGGGAACCTGTATACTTACGGTTACGCATCGGCTGATATGTATTATTTCGGTGAAAGTATTCAGAAAGGACTGTTCATCAGCAAGCAGAACAAGGCCGGCGATGTGATCTGGCTGAGACAGCTATTCAATGTTTATAACTCCGCCGGGTATAACAATATGGTAACAGACATAGCGAACGACAATATATATGTAACAGGCGGCTTCACAGAGCCGTTGATAATTCCCGGTGAAACAACCCTGATACCCGTTGAAGGCGGAAGCGTTTTCCTGATAAAATTTGGTGTAGACGGGACTTACCAGTGGTCATTGCAGGAAGATTTTAATGGGGGGGCGGATTTATACCTCGCACCTGATTATTCAGGAAACATATTATTAAGCGGAACCTTCAGCAGTTCGATATGGATTGGCGGGGAGCCGTTGACTTCATCCGGGTCAGCTGATGTTTTCATTGCCAAATATGACCAGAATGGCAACTTAATATGGGCAGAAAGAGCCGGGGGAGAAGCGACTGAATACAACGGTTTTGTGTCTGCCGACGGGAATGGTAATATATACCTGACAGGGGAATTCAACTCAGAAAATGTTACAATAGGCGAAACCGGAAAAACCCTTGTTGAAGGTGATGGAAATGTCCTTCTGGCAAAACTTGACCCAGACGGTAATGTACTGTGGATAACCTCACATGCCGGAAGTCCCGTCGAATGGGGAGATGGATATTGCTGGCCAACAGGGATCATAACCGATTCCCTCGGATACAGCTATATTAAAGGCTGGCACGGTGATCAGGCATACTTCGATGATATAATGCTCACAAGCCCATATGGGAATTACAGTTATTTTATTGCAAAATTTGACCCGGACGGGAATACCCTTTGGGCAAATTCCATTCAGGAGCAACTCTACGGATGGGATTACAATAAAATGGATATCGATGACCAGGGCAATGTATATTTCGGGGCACAAATCAGGGGCACCATTCACTTTAATGATTTTGTCACCTATAACAACAAAGGTGCCTATGACCTCTTTGTAGCCAAATTTACCACCCTGGGTGATCTGGATTGGGTGAAGATCATGCAGGGAACCGGGGGATATTGCTGGTTCTCAAGCGTGGTGGCTGCCGATCCATCAACAATCTATGTGGGAGGTTATTTCAATGATACCCTTAGTTTTGGGGATTTTGACCTGACCGCTACCAACCAGCATGGATTTATCGGATTTATCGGCGACTCAACACACCTGAATATAACATACACCAAACAGGATGTAACTGTTAATGGCGGACACGACGGAAGCATTGACCTGACTGTATCAGGGGGCACACCGCCCTATTCCTTCAGCTGGAATACCGGTGCATTTACAGAGGACCTGAATTTCCTCTTTGCCGGCACCTATGTTGTCACCGTCACAGATGCAGCCGGGCAATCGCTCATAAAGACAATTCATATCCATGAACCGGAAGTTCAAGCATGTGATCTAGGAATCAATGACTGGAGTTACGAAAACGATTCAGGTACAGAGATCGAATTTGATCATGACGGCGATCCGCAGTATTACGATTTCTTCTGGACACTGGGTGATGGTACAGTATCAAACGACGACTCACCTTATCACATCTACGACCAGCCTGGTATATATGAAGTATGCATGATGGTATATGACTCTGTCCAGGACTGCTCAATGACTATTTGCAAGATGATTGAAGTAGGGACTGTCGAATGTATAGCAGAGTACTCCTTCCTCTTCGATGAAACCGACAGCATGCTGGTACATTTCAGCAATAGTTCAAGGGGAGCGGTGACTTCCTGGTACTGGAACTTTGCCGACGGGTCTGTCTCGACACAGCAAAATCCTGATCACCGGTTCACCCAGCCGGGAACCTATCCTGTTTGCCTGTTCACCCTGGATACGGTCACCGGATGCCAGTCGGAGATTTGCAGGGAAATTACCATCGGGACACTGGATGTCAGGGCTGATTTCACCTACTTCATTGACCCGGCCGAGTTTTCCGTCAGGTTCACTGATATATCGGCAGGCAACATAACTGACTGGTACTGGACCTTCGGCGATGGAACCACCTACACAGGTCAGGATACCTCGCATACCTATTCCAGGGCAGGTATTTATAATGTGTGCCTGACCGTCCTGAACAGTGAATCCGGGAAATCATCACGCGCCTGCCGCCAACTGTTGGTCGGAAGCCTGGCATGTGACCTGGAAGCATCCTTCAGCTATTTTATCAGCCCGGATGCCAACAAGGTCAGTTTCCAGAACCTCTCGTGGGGTACTATCCATTCATATTTCTGGAACTTCGGCGACGGATCGTCCAGCTCATCCAGGAACCCCGTACATACCTTCAGCCGTCCGGGATACTACCTGATAAGCCTCTCCGTCAGGGATACCATTGCCGCATGCAGTGATTTCCATGCCGAGCTGATACAGGTAGGTGTGGCAGATTGCCGGGCCGGGTTTGAATATTCCGTTGATCCGGATGAACTAACTGTGACCTTAACTAACCGGTCAGCCGGCAAGATCATTGAGTATTTCTGGATGTTCGATGACGGGTCGATCTCCACGAAAAAAGACCCGGTGCACCAGTATGCTTCGCCCGGTATGTATGAGGTCTCCCTGACGATAATAGATTCCTCGGGAACCTGTATGGACTACCTCTCAGCGGAGGTACAGATCGGAACCGTCGAGTGTAATGCCGATTTCTCCGTATTCATAGACTCCCTGGCGAACACCGCGTACTTCTCCAGCGAGGCCCTTGGTGTTAACAATAACTATTACTGGATCTTCGGAGATGGAACTAAATCGACGGATGAAAATCCTGTTCACCAGTTTATAGCACCGGGCCTTTACAATGTAAGCCTGAATGTATTTAATGATCAGACCGGGTGCATGGATCTCCATGAAGAGGTAATCCTGATAGGCAGTATGGGTATCGGTTGTAAAGCAGACTTTATATACCAGGCAGATGAATCCACCAATATTGTGTCATTTGCAGATAGGTCCCTTGGAGCTGACCTGACTTACTTCTGGTACTTCGGGGACGGAGAGTTCTCAACTGACCAGCATCCCGAACATCCATATCCGGATGGAGGTATTTATAATGTTTGCCTGACTGTGTACAATGCAAGCGGAATACAGAACACCAAATGTAAATCCATATTCGCAGGTACACCGTCTGCCGGTACATGCCTGGCCCAATTCATCTTCACTGTAAATGATGCTGCCAGGACAGTTCAGTATACCGATAAATCATTCGGTGAACCCGATAGCTGGACATGGAAATTTGGTGATGACAATACTTCCGGTCTGCAGGATCCTGAACATACATTCCCGGAAGCCGGATATTATTTTACCCAGCTATCCATTGAAACCCAGAGCGGATGCCTCAGTCATGCGGTTGAAATAATCAATATTGATATGGAGGGTGCCCTAAAAGCAGGATATGGTTATTTCATAGATTCATCAAATACTAAAGCTGAAAGCTACCCGGTTGATTATGTAGGCGTCTCCCTGGGTGATGCAAGTAAATTTAAGTGGAGCTTTGGTGATGGTGAATATGATTCCACAACCACTACTCCTACTCATATCTACACTGCTCCTGGAATTTATAATGTATGCCTCACTGTATATAACCAGGTAACAGGCGCAGAAGATACTTATTGCGAAGATGTGGCTGTAGGTCCCGTTTCAACAGGAGAGTTCAATTATGAGTCATTAAGCATGTTATGCTATCCTAATCCGGCTGACAATAATTGCATGATCATTCTTGACCTGCCTGTTGCCGGATATACCGACTTGTCACTATACTCCATAACGGGTTCGAAACTCCGGACCATTGTCAGGGAATCACTTGACCCGGGCAGGCATGCGTATGAACTGAAAAGCAGTGAACTCGAAAACGGACTCTACCTCATCCGCCTGCACGGCAGTTCCGGTACCATTACACAGATGCTGAATATACAGCATTGATGCAACAAGGTATCCCAATCG
>CAZILN010000257.1:0-26626 GCA_964540005.1 uncultured Bacteroidaceae bacterium
CTGGAGCAGGTAAAATTCTTCCTGCACAAGCTGGTGACCATCTATAATGTCGTGGACGTGATGGAGGAGGAGTGGCTGCCCCAGCCCTTCCTCTCCGCCGTGGTGGACGGCTGTATGGAGGCCGGGAAAGACTGCCGCGAATACAAATACTATCACAACACCATTATCCAGCCGGTAGGTCAGATCACTATCGTCAATTCACTGGCCGCCATCAAAAAGCTGGTCTTTGACGATAAAAAGGTCACCATGGCCGAGCTGATCGAGGCCCTCAAAAATAACTGGGAGGGTCGGGAAGACCTGCGCCAGTTGTTTATCAACGAGGCGCCCAAATGGGGTAATGATGATGATTATGTGGATCTTCTCCTGAAAAATACCTACCAGGAATTCATAAACGAACTTGAAAAGTATCATACTACACGTTACGGCAGGGGTCCTGTAGGATGTAAATACTATGCAGGAACCTCAAGTATTTCTGCTAATGTTCCGAGCGGTGCTGTTGTTCCGGCTACTCCTGACGGCAGAAAAGCCTTTACCCCGGTGGCTGAAGGAAGCTCACCGTCCTCGGGGACCGACACTTTAGGACCAACGGCTGTATTCAAATCCGTTTCAAAATTGCCCACGGAAAAAATCATGGGAGGTGTTCTGCTTAACCAGAAATTATCCCCTGAGGCTATTCGCAAAGATTCCGATAAAATGAAACTGATCTCCATAGTTCGCAGTTTTTTTGAAGATTTGAAAGGCTGGCATGTCCAGTACAACATTGTTAACCGCGAAACGCTGCTTGCAGCCAAAAAGAACCCGGAAAAATACAGGGATCTGATAGTCAGAGTAGCAGGATATTCTGCATTTTTTACTACTTTATCACCCGATACTCAGGATGATATTATTGCAAGGACCGAACACTCTCTAAAGCATTGATTTTATGAATAAAATCCTTTGCGGAGTCGATATAGGCGGCACCAAGTGTTCCATTGCCCTGATTGATCAGGAAGGAAAAATGCTTGATAAAATTTATACCTGTGCCCATATCTGTGATACGGAAGAAGGCCTGGTGGACTGCGTGAAGGAAAACATTGAAGAAATTATTAACAGGAATAATCTCCTGGAGTCCGATCTGCTTGGGATAGGAATCGGGTGTGCAGGCCATATCCGCTTTCGCGATGGTGTGATAATAACCACCTCCAACCTGGAAGGGTTTAAGAACTATCCGCTTCGTGAGGCTGTCCAGTCCCACTTCAAAATCCCTGTAATCCTGGATAATGACGCTAATGCACAGGCCTTTGGTGAATTTATGTTTGGCGCCGGGAAGGCTTATGATGATATGGTTTTTCTAACTATAAGTACGGGAATCGGCGCCGGTATTATTATCAATAAAAAACTGTATCGCGGTTTAACAGGAACTGCAGGGGAATTCGGTCATACGATCGTGGAGCCTGACAGCAATTCCCGGTGATGCAGGGGTCATTGGTGCAGCTGCATTAACACTTGAGTAAACAAAAAGCCTTAGT
The DNA here is from genome assembly GCA_964540005.1 of uncultured Bacteroidaceae bacterium. Lineage (GTDB taxonomy): Bacteria > Bacteroidota > Bacteroidia > Bacteroidales > SM23-62 > CAZILN01. Next base: position 1,509 of record CAZILN010000257.1, read on the forward strand.
TTATGCTGAATGAAAGACAAAATAAGATCCTTCAATTGCTGGGACAAAACGACAAGACCTCTGTAAATACGCTGTCTGAGAAACTGGATGTTTCATCGGTAACCATCAGGCAGGACCTGAATTTTCTTGAAGCCGAGGGTTTGCTGAAGCGCGTTCATGGCGGAGCCGTTTTAAAAGATGCCGACGACCTGGCCAACCGGCTGGGAATGAATTATGATAAAAAACTCAGGATTGCCAAAAAGGTTTCTTCCTGTGTAAAAGAAGGGGAAACCATTCTGATTGAATCAGGATCTGTAAATGTGCTACTGGCCCGGGAGCTGCTGAAAATCAGGAATGTTGCCCTGGTTACTACCAATGTTTACATAGCACGCCAATTCCGCAAGGATGAACAGGCCAATATTATCATCCTGGGCGGGATCTACCAACACGAAAGTGAAACCCTGGTGGGTAAAATGACTAAAGCCTGTATTGACCAGATAAATATTGACAAGGCATTTATCGGCATTGACGGATACACCAGCGAGGCAGGATTTACATTGCGTGATCTGTTCAGGGCCGAGATCTCAAGTTATATCATACACAATGCACAGGATGTTTTCATCCTTAGCGATTCAAGCAAATTCGGTAAAACGGAGCTGACCAATATTTGCTATCCGGCAGACATCCAGCATATAGCTACAAATAATGATTTAGATTCCAAGTACCGGAGTGAATTCAGGCAAGCCGGACTTGATTTGATTTTAGCTTAGTTCAATTGCATCTGGCACTACTGGTTTGTGCTTAACAGGATGATCTTCACTTAATCAGTCAGGCTGTGTGATACCCTTGAAATTATCCGTCCTGAATGGCGATGCAGGCAGTCCGGCTGAATTTACTAGGTTGCAATCCGGATTGGAGGCCCAGGCATACCGTACCGCTACTGGCTCACTAATTTCAGGGGAACTTATAATAATTTTATCCTCCACAATTTCAGCTTTGGCCCAGACAAATTTACCATCCGCCCCGGCAATCGAAAATCCTTTCAGAGGGCCGCCGTCCGATGTCATTAATCCGTCGAGAACATAGTCAAATGAGATTTCCACATCTTCCCCTTTAATTGTTATGCTTTTATACATCGGTCCGCTGAACGGGATATCTTGCTCATATACTTTTACAAGTGCATTCAGGGCAAGACGTTTGCCGACATCCTGTTTGTTTCCCGGGTGTATATCAAGGGCATCACCTATGTCGATCGCCACTGCCATTCCTGTATTGGGCAGTTCCAGAGCCATGGCTTGTGCTTCCCTGAGTTCGGCCCAGGCATCATCTCCAGGCAGTTCGTTCTGCCTCAGATAATTCGCCAGCTGAACAAAGAGGAAGGGAAAATCACCCTGCCCCCACTCCGCCCGCCAGTCGGTAATCATGGTCTGGAACAGCCGCCTGTATTGGTAGGCCATTCCTGAATTGCTTTCACCCTGGTACCAGATGGTCCCTCTAATAGTATAGGGTATGACGGGATTGATCATGGCATTAAACAGCACAGTGGGCTGGTTTGGATTGAAAGGCGAAACAGGAATAGTCTTAACATCCCTGAAGTCAAATCCTTTTTTTGCCTTCCATCCTTTTGCGATGAATAATTTCCGGCCGTTTGAAGATCTAATAACAAAATCTTTTTCCTCATTCATAAAACCACCGCCACCCTGGTTATCCATGATCCTTATAACAATTGTATTCCTGCCGGCCTTAACCACGCCATCAGGGATCTTGTATTGCCTGAGTACATCCCAGGCCCTGCTCCCTCCTACTTTCACCCCGTTAATCCAGGCCTCATCAGAGTCGTCAGGAGCCCCGAAGCAAAGCGTCAGTTCACTCCCTGCCATAGCCTGGGACAACTCAACTTCCTTTATGAACCAGGATGATCCGTCAAATACACCGAGTTCAGTTTCTTCCACCATTTTTGGAAGGTCTACGGAGATCCAGTCCGAGGTATTGACTTCCCTGCTTACGAAAATCGTGTCCTTACCCTCTATGCCAACATCAAGTGTGGCGATCTCAAGGGCCCTTTTCTGCATATCCCTGGTAAAATTAGCCCTGATACTGTCCATTGAGACGGGCTGTTGTGAAATCAGCCTGACTGCTTCTGAGAAATCATCAAAGTCAATTAGAGAGTTTTTGCTTGTCCAGGCTTCTGCTACTGTCCCGCCCCATGAAGTATGGATTAGACCTACCGGGATACCCAGCTGCTGGTGAATTTCTCTTCCGAAAAAGTATGCCGTAGCAGAAAAATCCTTAACAGATTCCGGGTTGCAGGTTTTCCATCCTTCAGTAATTACGGTATCTACAGGCTGGAATGCCAGTTTTTTCTGAACCGTAAATAACCGCAGATCAGGATAGCCGGCATTTGCAACCTCCTCCCCGGCATTGTTGAGTTTGGCCCAGTTGCTGATCAGCGGCATTTCCATATTTGATTGTCCGGAACAGACCCAGACCTCCCCTACCATCACATTCTGAAAGTTGATCCTTGCTGAATTTGCTGTTACTATGAGGCTGTCTGGTCCACCATAATTCTCAGGGTTCAGTACAATTTTCCAGGTTCCGTCCTTATTGATTTTCCCTGTTTTAACCTGGTCCCGGAACATGACCCGGATTTTGCTTTTCGGACTTCCGGTTCCCCAGAGGTTCACCGGACTATCGGCCTGAATGACCATATTGTCACTGAAGAGGCTTGACACTGCAAATTTCTCTGTTCTGTCACTGTCTGTGCAGGAGCAAATACTGAAGAGCACAATTAAAATAAAAAGATTTCTCATGATTGATAGTAAAAAGGTTTTTATAGTTTAAAGGTTTTACCGCTTGTATATCTTCTTGTGATCTGTTTTTTGCGATATCTAAAAGTACATAAACAGGCTGACAAACCATTGGCTGGTTTACTTTAGATGTTCAGGGGCTCATTAAAAGGTCAATAAAGGGTCAATAAACGGTCACTAAAGGATCAGATAACGGTCAATAAACGGTCAACGGTCACTAAAGGATCAGATAACGGTCAATAAACCTCTATATTGGAAATCACCGGACAGGCTTTTGCATCCAGGATATTGATCCGGATCCTGGAAGTTTCCATGGCATGGATCCGGAGTATCCGTTTGTAGCCAATAGTAGTCCCCTCAGCAGCAGGCACCCAGGAACCGTCCTGCCAGGTATCTACGGAGAATGATCTCACTCTCTGGCCCAGCTGTATATATTCCTGGATCAGTATAAATTTGACCTGTTCAGGATGTTTAAGGTCAATTTCAAGGCTGCTGCTGAATATTTCATCATCAGTGGTCCAGTATGTGTCCGGATCCCCGTCAGCCACATTGGATGGCTTAAAACGGCCTGATTTGCCACGATATGTACCGGCATTCACTTCCATTCCGTTTGCAAGATCCTCAGAAAAGGCTTCATCGATCATTTTACGCCAATTTTGGAGCACTTCCACATCTCTTTCATGCAACAATCCCCTTCTGTCAGGCGGAATGTTCAGAAGCAGGTTTGAACCTCTACCTACCGAACTGAGGTATATATCAAACAGTTTTTCAGGGGATTTCACCAGTGAATCCTCGCTGGCGTGATAGAACCAGCCCGGACGGATACTTACATCTACTTCGGCAGGTATCCACCTGTTTCCGTCTTCGCTTCCAGAATTCAGAAGTGCAGTGATGCGAGGTTTTCCTGCATACAGGGTATCCGTAGAGATGGTGTTCCAGTTGCTTTCTCCGGCATATCCCCTCTCGTTCCCGCACCAGCGGATATCAGGACCCGCATCGGAGAAAAAGATTACCTCCGGTTCCATAGTCCTGATCATTTCCAGGGTGCCGGGCCAGTCATAATAGGTCCGCCCGTCAATCCGGCGCGTTTCATCAGCTCCCCCGTAATACCCGTTCCCGCCGTTGGCTCCGTCAAACCACATTTCAAAAACAGGAGTGTATAAATTAAATAATTCCTTCAATTGATTCCTGTAATATACTATATATGAGTCTGTACTATAATCAAATCGATTCCTATCCCAGGGCGACAGGTAAACTCCGAATTTGAGTCCTGCTTCCCGGCATGCATCATGCACTTCCTGAACCACGTTGCCGTTTCCACCTTTCCACGGACTGTTTTTAACTGAATGATCAGTAAACTCGCTGGGCCACAGGCAAAAACCGTCATGATGCTTGCACGTGAGGATAACTCCTTTGAATCCTGCCTCTTTCAGGGTGGATATCCATTGCCTGGTATCCAGTGCAGAAGGATTGAATACCGACGGGGATTCATCTCCGTATCCCCATTCCTTATCCGTAAAGGTATTTGTAGTAAAATGAATGAAAGCATTCATCTCCATGCGATGCCATTCCAGCTGTCGGGGTGTCGGGACAGGCCCCACAGCTTCAGGAGGGGCCACTCCATTGTTACAGGAAAACAAGACCAGAAATAGTGGTACTATGACTTGATAGCATCTGAAACAGGAATGATTGTTACAGGTTTTCATATTCAATACAAGTTATTCTATGCAAATTATGCGATAAATGTATGGCTTAATCTCCGCAACTGCAGATTATTCTCAGCATATTTTTCGGAGATTAGAAAAGCCATCTCAATACTCGGCTTTCATTGCCCTGGTGATTCTGGATAATTGTTTCATCTCCACGTACCGTCCTTCATCAGAATCATCATAAAAAGTGAACTGCAGGGCATTCTTCAACGCCAGGTATACATTTCCTGAATATGGAATAAGTTCTTCTTTTGAGTCCAGGCCTGTCCTGCTGACATACAGTTTGTTATCCTCTTCTGTGAAAGTCAGGTATATATTGGCACGAAGCTGGTACCTGCCGGTTATTTCCTTATCCGGAGCTATGGCCGGGATTTCATGATAGGGATTATTCGTTGCCTGTAATATTTTGTTTATAACATACCCCATAGCATTTTCAGAAACCTGCTTGCGTGATTCCGCATTTTCCGTCTGATGGACAATGATAAGGTCATACTCAGGTATAACAACTAGGAATTGTCCTAAACCGCCCCTGGCTGAATAGCTTCCTTCAGGCAGTTCTGCTATGGGAAAATGATTGTTGCTGCTTTCTGGATCCCTTACCCACCACATGTAAGCATATCCGTCAGTACCCCATTCCGAAGCGTCCGAATGCGGAGTGGTGATCAGATCTACCCAGTCAGTACTGAGGATCTGTTTATCTTCCCATTTGCCTCTATTAAGCATCAGCAGGCCGAAACGTGCCAGATCACTGGCACTTATATACATATGATAGGCAGGGTGTATGGATTTTCTGCCCTGCAGGTAGAAGCAATCATAGGCATTGAAATGCTCCATGCCTGTTTCCCGGGCAATTTCATGATCAAAAGATTGGAAAAAACCCTTACCGGTTAGGTTTGTAAGGATAGTGCTAAGCACATTAAAGTCCCAGTTATTATAACACCAGTGTTCTCCGGGTTTATATGCACCTCTTTCAGGCTTGAATGCCTGCATGACAGCCGATTCGGCTTCTGCAGGAAGGTAGACTCCCGAACGTGCCATCAGGCAGTCCCTGATGGTGGCGGTCCCTTCAAGGCTGTCCGGCTGCAGGATATCAGTAATATTCAGTTCAGCCAGGGTCAGCTCAGGATCAATCAGGCCTTTTTCCACATAAATGCCATACAGGGTGCTCATCAGGCTTTTCCTGGCTGACCTGAGCAGGAATGTTTCTTCGATTTGTCCATAAGAGTAGAGGATCTTCCCCTTGTATACAACCAGGCAGGATGCTGTTTCCAGCTTATCACTGATAAAACTGCTTAATTCCTCAAAATGTTCTTTCGAGAATTCATACTCTTCGAGATCTGTGATTTTCTCCCAGTGCTCTCGGGGATAGTTTTGTGCCATTAAGGCAAATCCCAGTAAAAGAAACGGAATAATAACTAATAATTTTTTCATGACATAAAGTTTTGATTTCGCACTAAATCTGCCTGTTTTACTGATGCAGCGCAATGGGAAAAAAGTCCTTTTCTTCTTTCTGGTACTTTCTTCCTATGTAAGATTTGTTCATTACAAGGATGTCGAGTATTTTCGTTGTCTTAGCCGGTAGCATGTCAGAACATATAAAACTAATAGGAACCTTCCTTGTTGAAATCGTCATCATCCTGGTAATTTTCTCAGTATTGCCTCACAGAAAAAGATACCCTCATGATTCGGTTCGTTACATACTGGCATCATTGACTATTGTGTTAATAATCAATACATTATTCTTTTTCGGGAAGTATTTTGATGTAAACATCTTTACTGATATTGAGCGTGAGAGAGTATCATTCCTTAATCTGGTATTTCTCGAATGCATACTCTTCCTGTTCTGTCTGTTTACAACTTCAAATCTTATAATCCTGCAGAATCTCATTCACTTTCGCAGGGTAATCCGGATTGACAGGCTGCTGATTGTACCGGTAGCTGTTATAATTTTTTGTATGGTCTATTTGTTACTAACCAGACCGGATATCTATAATAATCCCGTATTTATTCTTCAGTTTCTGCTTCTGTTCCTTCTGTTAATCTCGAATTTTATGTTGAGTATTATTCTTGGAATTAAGATCAAAAATGAAAAGATCAATGCCCATGGTCTGCTGCGGTCATACCTGGCGGGTCAGTATTTTAAATATGGTGCCCTGGTTCTGCTGATTTTACTGATTATAATGTTCAGGCTGTACGAGGTATTTGAGGCATTTTCATTCCCCTTGCTTATACTGATACTGATATCACCCTACTTTTTCCTTGGCAGGAAGGTTAAACGGAAATTCGATCAGCAGCTGGTGGAGGATAATACCCGGAAATGGGCAGTCATACAGGAAGATTATTCATTTACTGACAAGGAAGTGGAAGTGATAAAGATGATTTTACTGGGAAAAAGCAACAAGGACATCGAATCAGGGATGTTTATTTCATCCAGCACGGTAAAGAACCACCTGTACAATATTTACAGGAAATGCAAGATCAATTCCCGTCTGGAATTATCGAACCTGATCAATGACCGGCTTACGAACTGATGCTTCCGGTCTATAAATCCCCGCTCGTGAGAAATTCCCCAGTCCTGAGTATTTCTGAAAACCGGCTTACAAAACGGGCAGCCGGTGCTCCATCCACAATATTATGATCAAATGAAACAGAAAGGCAGAGGTGCTCTCTTGATTCAACCGCCTCTTCTATAATAAGAGGTTTCTTTATTATGCTCCCGACGGTTACCAGAACACTTGGTCCGCCCATGGGAATGAACCAGACTGCATCTTTTGCAAACATGCCTACGGCTGTAACACTGATGACGCCGTAGCGTATCTGCATGCGGATATTCCCCGAAGCGATCCGGTAAAACAGATGCATCAGGAAATTCGGGATTATCCTGACCCATCCCATTCCTGAAAGACTGCCCAACTCATCGGTGCTGTTACGCTGGGCTTCCCTTATCTCCTCGTGGATCTGTCTGTATGTTTTCTTCTGTGCTTCCTGTATACCCACGGGTTCCGGGACTTTTTCCCCCTTAACTTCCCTTTCCACCAGTACACTGATGGTAACATCGTTAAGGAGGATAAATCTCCTTCCCTTGCGAAAAGAATTTACATCCGGGTACTCAGAGACTGCCTGGGCCAGGCATTTTACAATATAGGCAGTAAGGGAAAGGCTTTCTCCGGTCCTTTCCCTGTATTCATGAATTATCCTGCGCGGTATAGTAATGTCAACCTCGGTGATGCTGTGAATGGTATTCCGCTTTTTTGCCATTGAAGCGGAAATGGCTACCATTCTCCTGTTAAAGCTAACAGGTACAGACCGGTACCCGTCGTTTTTTTTCATTTATCTATGACAGTACCTTCTTGCAGTAGTCAACACATTTGGCAGTTTCCTTTACTGCATCGGAATCTTCGGGAATGCGGTATTCCAGTTCAATGTCACAGTTTAAGCCCCATTTTTCCTTTTTAACCAGTTGAAGGATCTCTGCAACCTGTGCGTCTCCTTCTCCGAAGGGTACTGTTTCGCCGTCAAAGGTACGGTCCTTAATATGGATACTCAGTATACGCCCCTGCGATCCAAGTTCCTTAACCAGTTTTAAGGCTGATTGTCCATTCCCTGCTGCATAATGCCCTATATCAAGGTTTGACATAATCTTCTTACCATCAGAGAAATAAGGACCAGCGGAATATGTATCCGGCTCTAGCTGGGTATGGTTATGGAAACCTATGGCAATCCCTTGCTTTTCAGCCATTGCAGCAAGCCTTTTGGACTTGCCTTCATCCAGCTCACAGGTAATACCAATTGCACCCATGGCCTTGGCCACATTGAACATATATTCGTGTTCCTTGTCCGATACCTCTTCCTGGCCAATGTTGTCAAATTTTACAATATGAATATAAACCCCGGCCTCATTATAAAGCTGACGTATCTTTTTGAATTTATCCATATTGGTCTGGTTTATCCGCCATTCCGTGACCTTTGCTTGTGCAGCTGCCATAGCTTCTCTCATTTCAGGGCTCATCTGGAACCGGCGTCGCGGCGGCGGTGTGCTGTCATTTTCAGCTGGAGGCGGAGGTGGCGGAGGAGGAAACTGTGCCATAATTTCGCGCATGTTAACTGCGGGAGCCCCTGCAGATTCCTCTATGGGTCCTGACATCAATTCGCAATGACTCAATCCGCATTTAACCAGGTAATCAAGAGTATCCTCTGCATTTGTACCAGGCATACTTCGGAAACTGTAAGTAATGGCTCCTATGGGAACACCCCCGAAGGTGGAATCAGGTTTCATCAAGGGGGATCCGAATGTACCAGCCCTTATAAGTCCGGGAGTAAGGGAAAATGCTGCAGCTGAAGCAGTATAGCCGATAAACCTCCGGCGGCTGATCTGGTTTTTCTTTATGTTCTTTTCCATGCTCTAATTGTATTTGGTTAATATTGGCTAAAGTGTTAGACAATTATTAATTGATCGGGTTAAATTTGTCCTGGTATCTGAACAAATAACATTCATAAGGTCTTTGTGAAATTACAGATATTATGATAGCTATGCAAATGTCAGAGAAATATGTTGTTTGGTGAGTACAAAGGACGAATTTTTGTACATTGATCCTGAATTATTACTGAGCCTAAGATGGCAGACAATTTATCATCCGGCAGAAACGACCGGCCCGGATCGGGGATGAAAGGACTGTATCATCATTACAGGGAACGTGGACTTTACAGGTATGTGGGAAGGAACATCCTCCTGATCGTTGCAGCCTATGCTGTCTTTGTCTTCCTTGTTTACATGGCCGGGAAATACCTGGTGGATTATAACAGGCTTTTCCAGGGATTCATAGATGTACTGTCAGACAGGTTCGTGCTGATCCTGTTCTTTGTTTCCGAGTCCTTTACCGGGATGGTCCCGGTAGACCTGTTTGTGGTCTGGACCCAGAAATTTGATTATCCCCTTCCCTACCTGGCTCTTCTTGGCATACTGTCCTATATCGGCGGTGTGATATCATACCAGATCGGTGTGTGGATATCAGTATGGCCGAAGGTCAAGGCATATACTGAAAGAAGGTTAAGGAACTATATTGATTTCATTAGAAAATGGGGCGGTGCCTTTATTATAATTGCTGCTTTATTTCCCTTTACGCCTTTTTCCCTGGTCGTGATAGCCGTGAGCATACTGCGCTATCCCTTCAGGCTTTTCCTTCTTTTTGCCCTGACCCGTCTTGTCAGGTTTGTGGTACAGGGAGTAATATTGTTTGATGTTCTTAAAATTGATACCTGGGTAATTTAATTTACCACTCAGGGCACCTGACAGTCTCTGTTATATCTTGAGTTTTATATTTATACGGCCCAGCAAACCGGTTATCCAGATAATAAGGAGTGAGAATACCAGTGATTTTACTATGCCCACCATCCCTGTAACCAGGAAACCTGTGAGGTGGAAACCCACCAATGCAAAAAGGGCATATACATAATACGGTACCAGGTAGCAGGTCAGAGTGCTGGTCCCGGCCGGTGATATGATGTCTGCCCACCTGGTTAACTTCATCCTGTCAGCGATAATGTGCAGCAATATGAAGGAAGCAGTACTGATTCCGGCACATATGGCCGTCCATGATGGAGTAGCCCTCATCTTGGATATTCCCCATTCCGGACGGCTCGCAAATCCGAAGATCAGAAGTATAGCCGCAATGCCTGTTAACCATGGGATCAGCTGCTTCAGCTGATTCTGTTGATTCAGCCGGATAAGTATTACTGTTACCAGTACACCGCTCATGACACTGGCATAGTTGGAAGCACTGACTACCATGAAAAATCTTATATCTAATAAAGTAGTATACTCAAGAATATTCAGTAAATACATCAGAAGGCAGGCAAGTGCGATCCAGCCGGGACGGTCACGCAACCCCAGGTAAACCAAAGCACTTAGCAGGTAGCCCCATCCTATTAGTCCCAATATACCCCACCAGTGAAATTTCATCCACTGATGGGATCCATCAAGTGAACGGCCGGAATAGATTGCAGCAAGTAATATCAGGATGGCAAGTCCGGTCAGTCTCAGAACATTTGGAGGGATTATACCGAATACCTTTCCCCTGTAAAGGTTCCAGATGAGAAAGAATGCCAGGGTCATCAATATCTGCCAGTAGTATTTGCTGATGATAAGCTGAGAATGGCCGATATTCTCGAGATTGACCATAAAAACACCCATGATAAGCAGGGCCAGGGACCGTTCGGTAATATGCCAAAGTACCTGCAAGCTGGAATCCCCCCTGTTGATCCTTGCAGTAATTGCATGAGGGATAGACAGGCCGACAATAAAAAGAAAAGCTGGAAAAACCACATCAGCCAGTCCCAGACCGTCCTCATGCATAGCTTTATGACCGATCCACTCCGGAATATCTGTCAGCGTCCACAGATCATTCACGAAGATCATGAGCAACATGGTGAGAGCCCGTAAAATATCTATGGACTTGAAACGGACCGGCTTCATTCAGTGGAATTCATATAGCGGATCATCTCCTTATAAGAGTTGACAGTTCCCATCCTGTCCTCATTTGTCTGATCACTGTAATAGAGATCCATAAACCTGCCAGCCGGACTCCAGATTGTTTGCATAAACCCAACATACCTGTCCCTAAGGACTTTATTACTGTTCTCCCTGAAGGCATCCGTCATCTCCATCTGTACCCTGGTCACTTCAGGTTTATCATATGAACAGAACATTACCCGGAAACCTTTCAAAGCAAACATGGCAATGGTGGGATCAGCCCTTTCATAATGCCAGTCACAGATCACAACATCTTTTGATATAAGGTCGATGGCCCCGTGGGTGTCGTTTTCACTGGCCTCCCATAATCCAAGCCCTGCAGTTTTCCCGTCAATAAGCCTGTCCCCCCAGATCCAGAGCTCCTGGCCATTTGCTGCCAGATGATCGTGGATCAGGTTCAATTCCCCTGCAAACAGTTCGGCCCTGTTTTTTCCCCCGCACCTGGGGCATTCATCCATCCCGATATAGAATACTTCATCCATTCCGGCATGAAAAGCATCGGCTTCGAAGACCTCCATGATCTCATCAACAAGGGCGAATACCACCTCATGCACTTCGGGGTGCAAGGGACAGTAACTCTTGCAATACAGTCCGTTATCATTAGGCCATTTATAGTCTTCAGGAAATTCAACAGATGGTGTTTCATCGAACTGGGGGTATTCTTTCAGTAAATTGCCCGGACGGCTGGTCCAGGACTGATGGCCGAGAAGGTTGATCTGCGGGATCAGGCGTATATCATTCTCACCGGCAGTTTTTACCAGCTTTTTTACCTGTTCTTTGGTCAGGGCCCTTTCATCCCTGAGATTGGGGTAGGATTCATATTCGTAATTGTAATCCACCCTGAGGATAAGGGTATTGATTCCATTCCCGGCAAGTTCTTCTTCCATAAAGGTCAGGAATTGTTCCAGCCGGTCCGGTGAGGGAGCCGCGATTGAAAATCCCCTGACATCCCAGGATTGGCCTGATATTGAAGCAATGCTCAAGATTATTGAGAGTAACAGGATAAATGCAATTTTGTGTCTCATAAAGTTTTTGATTTTGGATAAAGAGTTTCTTTTTGTTATGAATTACAATATAGTCTATTTTGTTATTATGAATTTCTTTGAGTTCATATTTTCACCATCTCTGAGGATGACCAGGTAAATTCCCGCAGGCAAATACCCGATCGCAACCTCGTTCTCAGCTTCCAGTTGCCTGCTGTGAAGGACCATTTCACCTGTGACATTGAAGATTTTTAGCTGGCAAAGATCCGGGGATTTCGAACTTAGGCTGATGTATAGGAATGTGCTGGCGGGATTTGGATAGATGGACCAGTCAACTGATAGATCTTCATCCTTGATGGCCACTGGTATCAGGTCCACTGTAACACAGGCAGCGAACATGGATGAGTTGCTGTCAAGGCTTGTCATGGCAGTAATGACATCGTTGAGCTCCACCGGGTTGTCAAGGTTCAGTTCCCATACGCCCCCTTCGCTTATCGTATGTCCGATGAAATACTTCCCTTCACAGCTTGAACATCCGCTGTCACTCCTATAGACCCATACTTCTGCTTCGTCCGGTGCCGTACCGGTGACAGTATAGGCCCCGGTCACTGTAATATCTCCGGGAGGTGCAGGCGCACCCGGAAGGTTGCTGAAATACACGCCCCAGTCTGAACAAAAGAGGCTGTTGCGCTTGATGAGATAGTGATCCGAATGGTCCTTTACCTCGATGGAGGAGGCATTGTACCCGATAATATTGATCTCATCTGCGGTTTCGCCGCCGATGGTGACATGGCTGGCCGAATCGACCCTGATACCGGCGTAACCATTGTGCATATCCATGCTGCCGTCCTTGTTGGTCCCGATCAGGTTTCCCTGCACGCTGATATTCTCAGAAGTCTCATAAATATAGATACCATCATAGTTGTTGGCTGCAATCATATTCCCGGCACCCGCTGCTCCGATTGCAATATCTGATGAATTTCCTACCTCTATCCCGTTATATGTATTGCCGAGCAGGGATTCCGAAGGATCTGTCCCGATATAATTATTTTGAACCTCGATAGTATGAGAATAGTTAGATATGGACAGGCCGCTGTAACCGCTGGATGATAATATATTTCCACTACCGGATTCAGCCCCGCCTATTGTCAGCTGGTAACTGCTGTCGATATACATGGCATTACCTGAATTATTGCTGATGTCGTTAGCTTCGATTTCAACATTCCAGGATGCTTCATAGACCTGGATGCCAGTATATGAGCTTCCTGTAATTATGTTCCCTACACCCGATCTGCCTACGTTCACATCGTGTGAGTTTTTAATGAGTATCCCGTTATGATTATTGCCCAGATCCGGCGCAAGATCTTTATCAGTCCCGATAAAATTGCCATAAATATCAATATCGTGGGACAGTTCATTGATGAATATTCCTGAATAACTGTTATCCGAGATGATGTTGGATAATGCCTCTACCTGTCCTCCAACTGTAATATAGCTGGAGCTGTCGATATAGATGCCATTACCCTGGTTGCCAGTAATATTGTTTGCTTCAATATTAACATCCTGTGTATTATTGAGCAGTACTATGCCGGCATAGCCGTTCCCGCTGATCAGGTTCCCGGACCCTTCCTGGCCCAGGGAAAGGGAAGATGAATTATCAACTGTAATACCGTTGTATACATTTCCCAGACCTCCTGTTTGATTCTCATCAGTGCCGAAATATGAGTTAAGTACCCTGACTTCGCGGGAACCATTAGCCAGGGTCAGGCCATTATAGGCATTGCGTGTGGCAGTATTGGCATCACCTGGCTGGGAGTCACCAAAAACCACCTTACGGCATGAATCCATGTAGACCCCGGTACTTCCGTTGCTGTCAATAAGACATCCCTTAATAATTATATCTTCACAGTCTCTTAAATATATCCCCATGTTTGTATTTGAGGACAATTCTGCATCCAGGATCTGTACATCATTAGCATACTGAAGGTTAATACCTACGGCATCACAGGATTCAACACTTACATCACGGATCAGCAGTTTCTCATATCCGTAATAACTCAGTATTCCTGCTCCTGTGAAACCTTTCAGGATCAGGCCATTCACTTCAACGCTGTCTCCTTTAATATGTAATCCGTAACTGTAATCATCAGCTATCTGTGACCCGTCAACTGTTATTCTGTCCCCGTTCTGTGAGTAGCCGTTGATAACAGTATTCGATCCCACGGTGTGGAACTGCGTTTCCAGCCTTATGGTGGTTGAATCCGGCTCTTCCAGTTCAAAGTTTATGGTGACTGCCTCCTCCTGCCTTGCAGCACATTCCAGGGCCCAGCGCAGTGAACCTGGTCCGGTATTGTCAGAATTAGTAACTGTCCGGTCGGTAAAGGGTTCACATCCACCGCACATAAGATGCAGTCCGTAATTCTCATATGCGAAGCGGATCTTTGCAAACTGTCCTGTTGTGAAGTGGTCCTGGCACGGACCGTAGGACATGATATTACCGACATCAGGATTATAAAGATCCCCATTGGGATCGGTAGCCGGATCAATGTAGGTGCAGGCATCAAAATCAGCATAAAGGAGGTTTGGTTCTGCCCGGGTATCACAAATGTCATCACCGGTCTGAAGGCAGTCGCCGATCCCGTCACCGTTCAGATCAAGTGTCTCATTATCATCATAAATGACTGCACCCTGGCACCATACTTCATCGGAAATAAACTCATCATCCCAGGCATCATACCCGCAATCTTCCAGGTCAAAATTGTATTTTCCATGAGTATGGCGCAGATGGAATACATGCCCCAGTTCGTGTGCCATAAGTTCTCCGTCACCCAGGTAATCATATTTCACCACCACAAAGGCTTGCTGATTGCCCAGTCCCGATCCAATACCACCTACCTCCCTGTCCCCTGATCTGACGGTGCCGGTCAGGTAGGCGTTTACTGCAAAAGGACAGTAGCCGTAGGAAAACAGAAGCTCATTATCATCCCCGTTTGTCCAGTCAAACAGGCTGTCATCATCAATATAATTTATTTCCGGGTGGATTTTAAATATAATATCGGCCCCGCTGAAAAAGCCATTTACAGAATCAATGTCGGCCTGGACTTCCTCAGGTGTGGCGCCCTGTCCGCTTCCGTCAGACTGCCTGATCATGTGCAGCTTCAGTATGACGGTATCCGTCACCGTCTCTTCCTTCAGGCGCCGGTCAAGGATAAAGGATTCGGTGAAATCCTGCAGCTGCCTGTATACATCTTCAGTATAGATATGGTCGATATATGGCTCAGAACTGCATTGGCTGCCAGTTTTCTCCTGACCTTGGATCGCAGTAAAACCTGTCAGGAGGAAAACTATAAATATGTATTTCATGATTTTCAGATCTAAAGCCTTATTTTAGAATGATCTTCTTAACTGTCTAGATACAGATTTGATTTAAAAGTAAGAATTCTTGAGGACAGTGGGAGTTGAATT
Organism: uncultured Bacteroidaceae bacterium; assembly: GCA_964540005.1. Lineage (GTDB taxonomy): Bacteria > Bacteroidota > Bacteroidia > Bacteroidales > SM23-62 > CAZILN01. The sequence goes on from CAZILN010000257.1 coordinate 16,981, forward strand.
TTGAATATATTCCGGCTCCTGTTTCGGAAGCCCGAACATTCATTAAAAGAAACCGATATGATTGACCTGAAAGGAATTTTCCCACCCCTGCCAACCTCTTTCCATGATAATGAGGAGCTTTATCCTGAGAAAATAAGGGCAAATATCAAATATTTGATGGGCTTTGACCTGGCAGGTATCCTGGTGCTTGGTTCAAACGGTGAACTGGTTATGCTTTCAGATGAAGAGAAGGAACAGGTATACGCCGTGGCCAGGGAATCCATGCCTTCCGGGAAGCTTATGATTGCAGGTACAGGCGGACAGTCTACCCGTGAAACGATCAGGCTCTCAAAAATGGCTGCCGGCAGAGGTGCCGATGCTGTGCTTGTGCTCAATCCCTATTACTATAAGGGATTACTGAACAGGGAGGCACTTGTCCTTCATTATCATTCTGTTGCTGATGCCTGTAAGGTTCCGGTTATCATCTATAACATGCCGGCCAATTCAGGGATGGACCTGGATGCCGAAACTGTAATATCCATTGCTTCACACCCTAACATTATCGGACTCAAAGATTCCGGAGGTGACCTGGTAAAAATGGCTGAGGTCATCAGCCGGACAGACAGCACGTTCCGGGTGATGGCTGGATCTGCTGGGTTCCTCTTGCCCGCACTCAAAATTGGTGCCGCAGGAGGTATCCTCGCTCTTGCGAATATTGCACCCGGTTTGTGCCTCGATATTTATAACTCATTCTGCTCAGGTGATCTTACCATAGCAGAGAAGCTTCAGCAGCAGGCTATTCCTCTTAACACTGCCGTAACCAGGAAATGGGGTATCCCTGCCCTGAAAGCAGCCATGGATCATCTGGGCATGTACGGGGGACCGGTTCGAAAACCACTGATGCCCCTGGATGAAGAAAAGAAACAGGAATTGATCAGCATGCTGCCAAAACACTGACTCAACCCGCCCAGCGCTCAAGCTTGGGTATATGTGAGCTGTAAAACCAGCGTTTTACAGGTCCGTATCCCATCTCTTTCAGCTTTGCTTTTACGAAGCTGACCATCTGTTTTGATGAGCTGAAATCATCATTGAAGGCACCATCTGCATAGCAGTAGCTGCAAAACTTTTCTGATTTGGATCCGTCTTGGTTGGTCCCGCCTTTTTCAGGATCCTGGTCCATAGGCATACCACAGCTCTGGCAGAAATTGTCAAATTTACCCATAGTAAATAATTTTGATTAGAAATTAATCATTTCTTGTGATAAAAAATTAAGCAATAGGACTGACAAATCCAAATAACTGATGATAATTTTTATCAAGTGGAAAACTGAAGCTCACTCAGATTCCGGTAAATGCCTGATTCAAGTCTTAGTAATTCGTCGTGGGTACCGGTTTCAACCAGCTTTCCTTTATCCAGGACAAGAATACGGTCTGCTTTACGGATGGTGGACAGGCGGTGTGCAATTACAATCGAAGTACGTCCCTTCATGAGCTTTTCAAGGGCATCCTGAACAAGGCGCTCGGATTCCGAGTCCAGTGAAGAGGTGGCTTCATCCAGGATCAATATCCTCGGATCTTTCAGAACAGCACGGGCGATGGCTACTCTTTGTCGCTGTCCCCCCGACAACTGTGTTCCGCGCTCGCCTACCAGGGTGTCCATCCCATCGGGGAACCTCTCGATGAATTCCAGTGCATTGGCTTTGCGGGCTGCTTCAAGGATATCATCTTTGCCTGCCCTGGGATCGCCATAGGCAATATTCTCGCCGATGGTACCTCCGAAGAGAAAAATATCCTGGGGCACCAGGCCAATCTGCCTGCGAAGCACAGACAAATGTATTTCACTGCTTGCCAAACCGTTAAAGTATATCTTACCGGCAGTAGGTTCGTGCAGCCTCAGCAAAAGGGCTGTTAGTGTTGTCTTTCCGGCCCCGCTTGGTCCGGCAAGGGCGACCAGCTGGTTTTTCGGGATATTGATGCTAATATCGCTCAGGACCTGTTCAGAAGGCCTTGAAGGATAATGGAAGCATAGTCCTTCCAGGCTGATCTCCCCACTCAGCATATCCTTCTTTTCCAGAACTGTGATTTCCTTGATATTTTCCTCCACCTCCTCAAATAATTCAAAGAGATCCTCCGTAGCTCCTATAAAGCGCTGGATCCGGGTAATGACACTGGCCATACCTCCGATATTTCCCCCAATGAATCCGGAATACAGTATGAATGAAAACAATTCACCGGAATCCATCTCCCCTGCCCCCATCAGACCGGCTCCCTTCCAGATCACAGCAACAAGGGTTCCGAAGAGACTGAGTATAACAAAGGAGAAAAAGGCGCCACTGTACCGGCCTCCTTTCATCCCCAGGCTGGCAATCTTGAGTGTTCTTTTCCGGTACCGGTTCATCTCAAGGAATTCGTTGGTGAAAGTCTTAACACTTCTTATTCCCTGGAGGGTCTCTTCCACTATTGTATTGGATTCTGCCACTTCTTTCTGCATTTTACGGGAATATCTCCTGATATATCGGCCGAAAAAGAAAACCATCAGGACAACGGCAGGTAAAATAGCCAGCATAAAGAGGGTCAGTTTGGCCGAAGTGAAGACCATGAGGCTTATTCCGCCGATTATAATGATCATCTGTCGCATGAATTCAGCAAGTGTGGACGTCAAGGTATCCTGCAACAATGAAATATCGGCTGAGATCCTGCTGTTGAGTTCCCCTACCCGCTTCTGTTCAAAGAATTTCAAAGGCAACCTGATCATGTGATTGTATGTATCCTGCCTGAGGTTGGCAAGAGATTTCTCCGTAACATTCACAAACAGCACGGTCCTGAAATACGAAAATGCCGACTGAACAACCAGTATACCTAGCAATATAAGTGCAATGCGGTTTATGGAATCAGAAAGGTTCCCTGCTGCACCGGCGCTGACAAGTTCGCCCAGCAGTTTTGGAAAGGCAAGGCTGGCCCCGCTGGAAATGAACAGGAAGAAAAGCCCGATACCAAATTCAAGTCTGAAAGGCTTCAGGTACCTGTACAGCTTGAAGGCATTTCCCAGTCCGGTCAGGGTAATCTTCTTCTTTGGAACATCTGCATATGATGGCATTGGGTAAACCAGATTTATTAAGAGGCAATATTATAGAAAAATATCCACCAACAGGATTCCTGGATTTGTTAAAAATATTGTAATCTTGATGATTCCTGCTTTAAATCCGGATGAAAGCTTATATTTTTGTACAGATTTTAGTAAGCATTCTATCCATAGACACATGAAAAAATCTTTCTTTATTGTTTTTCTGCTAATGCCTGTCCTGTCGGCATATAGCATTTCTCCCCTTGAAAGAGGAGATAAAGTGCCTGATTTTGAAGCTACTGATGATCAGGGTCAGACCTGGAAATTATCAGACCAGAGATCTGATTACCTGGTCATATATTTCTATCCGGCAGCTTTTACGGGTGGCTGTACCCAGCAGGCATGCAGTTACCGTGACCAGCATACACAGTTTGCCTTGCTGAAGGCACAGATCGTTGGTGTCAGCGGTGATAAGCAGGAAAACCTGGCACAGTTCAGAAAGCATCACAATCTGAACTTTACACTGCTCTCTGATGAGGACGGTGAAATTGCCGAGCTCTTTGGGGTCCCTGTCAAGGATGGAGCAACCATTGACATGGAAGTTGAAGGCAGGCAGCTATCCCTGACCAGGGGTGTTACAAGCGCCAGATGGACCTTCGTGCTTGATGTTAACGGTAAACTGATCTATAAGAACATGGATGTCAGTGCTGCTGATGACAGTGAGGATGTAATGAAGCATATTGCCATGCACGAAAAGCGCAGATCCTGTACCAACTGGTAGGATCAGTTATTGATCCAGTCATACATATCCAGCCAGAAATATTCTCCCAGTCCCACTGTAAATACTATTATTCCCAGGATACCGTGCAGAATGGCAGTGTATAATACGCTCCTGGTCCGGGCATACTCAGAGGCAAAATAAAGTCCCCCGATCAATGTCAGGATAATGGAAACAGGACTGTAATAGACGATATGCAGGAAACTGAAGCTGATCCCGCTGGCCAGTATTATTACCCGGTTCCCGGTAAATAATCGCTGATATCGCTTAAACAGGAAAGTCCGGTAGATGATTTCCTGGCCATAGGCACTGAAAACAGGATAAAAGGTACAGAGGATCAACCAGACAGTGAAATTGCCTCTCACCAGGTCGAACAACCTTTCCGGCTCAATAATGACCACATAAAGCAGCATAAGAGTAGCGCATACAAGGACAATGATCCCGCTGTTCAGAAGCCGTTTCCTGTTTACCCGGAAGACTATCAGGTCCCTGAACTTAAAATCAGTAGTGAATTTCAGTATCAGGAATATGATCAGCAGCAGGGGTATGATCAGCATGCTGGGATGTATGAATTCCGGATCTGCATAGATCAGTAAGGGCACCCCGAAAAACAGCCCGGCGAACTCGATGGCCAGGTAAATCCTGAATATAACTGCTTTCATCTGTTAAGGTGAGATATCAGGAATTATTGGTATTTTCCCAACGCAATAAATTTAAGCAGAAAAGCAACAAATGCAATCTGCATTTTTTTGCTGTTAATTATATTGATCTCATCTTGTGTCGGCGGCAGATATTTTTTATAAGTTTATATACTGGTTTTAATAGTATTTTAGTCATCTTATGATAAACTCCGGAAAGGATACCCGCTGGGAACATTCACTGATCGGATTCAAGAAAGCCATATTCTTTTCACTGGTCATTGTTTCCCTGGCCATCAACCTGTTTGATCTGGCCACAATCAACTTCTACTCCGGACATCCTGTGTTTTACATCAACCTGGTATATTCTGCCTTAGCAATCATTATTACTGGGCTATATCTTCTGAATACTGCCGGACTGGTATTCTGCCACGGGGTAATTATTTATACCCTGATAGCTAATATTCTGCTCACCCTGTCCTTAAGTGTGAGCAATCCGGATTTTGCCAGTTACATATTGAGGGAGACAATATTTATTGGCATCCTGCTTCCCTTGGCAGGGTTTATCTTAAAGAATCTTCATATGCTGATAATAGGCACATTCTATTTCCTGTTTTTTATTACCGGATTATTAATAACTAAAAATGAATTTTTAATAGACAATGCAATAGTGCTGATAATTGCCTTGCTTGTTTACTTTGGTTGGATCTACTATATTATGTATTTATTAAAGAATGGAACTGAGGTCTCGGTGTCAGATACAGGTACCGGTATTAAGAAAGAGAAGATGGATGAACTGTTCAGGCTGAACAGCAGTTATACCAATCCGGGTAAAGGCTCTGACTTTTATTTTAGCATTCCAAATACGTAAAATTATTATAAATTAGTGTAAAAATTCTGCTTATGGATATTATGAAATTTGAACTGACGACAATTCAGGAAAATGCGTTCATATATGAAACTCATCTTCGAAATGTCAACCGGCGCAGGGAATTATGGTCTAAAGATACCCGGCAAAAAATCATGGACACCCTGGAAGCTGTTCGGGATAATTTTCGCAAAATCGACTGGCTTGTCGAAGTGGATGATCTGAAAAAAAATTATGAAACAGTAGGACTCAGGATCGCCGATGCACCCAGTGGTATTTCCAGTGTCAGCAAAGATGATGTAAAGGATAAGGAGTATACAAAGACCGGCGGATCTCTTGGATTTTCCCAGATGGTATCCGGTAAGATCAAGGTTTGGATAGAGTACCCTTTCTTTAACGGGATACAGGAGGTTAAGGAACCCAGGAAGATCCTGGTAACAATTGAACCATCCTATGTCAATGAAAGCCTTATTGCAGGTTATGTTCAGCAATTTCTGCATGAAATAACTGTTTACGAATCAGGCACCTAGAATGTATAGCAGCACTATGCAACTTTATTAAGAATTCCAAATTCAACATGAAATGAAAAAATATACCCTTTTCTTCGCAATCAGTATTGTCCTTTTGTTTGTAATAGCCTCATGTGCGGGCCCCAACCCTCTTACAGATACAGCTCCGGTTGAAGGCGAAGCCGCCGGTTTCCTGAAAGGCCTTCTCCATGGATTCATCTCCCTTTTCACATTCATAATCTCCCTGTTCTCTGACACTGTCAGGATGTACGAGGTGCATAACACCGGCGGATGGTATGATCTGGGATTCGTCCTGGGAGCCATGATATTCTACAGCAGCGGTGGCCGTGCCTCATCATCTAAAAAGAAATGATCTTATGGAAGAAGTATTAACCGAAACATTCTGGGCCAATGTACTGGATGCAGTTATCAAATGGTCCATCGAAGTCTTGCCTGGTGTTTTATTCATCCTGGTTCTGGGATGGGTTGCTGTCAGGGCATTAGTGATTATCTTAAGGAAAAGCAAAAAAGTCATAATCAGCAGGGCCGAGAAACGGGATGAGTTAGATACAGCAGAGACTGAAAAAAGAGTAAATACCCTTATTGGCATCCTGCGGGTCAGTTGCAAGATAGCTATATGGACACTGGTCATAATGATTGTGCTCAAAAAGATAAGCATTGATACTGGCCCCTTGCTGGCGGGTGCAGGGATTATTGGACTGGCACTTGGTTTTGGATCACAGGAGCTTGTAAGGGATGCAATATCCGGATTCTTTATGCTACTGGAGAACCAGGTCCGTATCGGAGATGTGGTTGAAATTAACGGTACGGGTGGACTGGTTGAAAGCATTGGTATGAGGACAATCAAACTCAGGGATTTTTCGGGTACAGTGCATATTTTCCAGAATGGAAAAATCAACACTCTTGCCAATAAAACCAAGGACTGGTCTGCGATGGCGTTTGATATTGGCGTGGCTTATAAAGAGGATACTGACCGAGTTATTGAGGTCATTAAAAAGGTTGGGGAAGAATTACATGCAGATCCTGATTACAGTGACCTGATACTGGAACCTCTTGAGATCTTTGGCGTGGATAAATTTGCAGACAGTGCTGTCATGATAAAGGCCAGGTTAAAAACAATCCCTGTCAAGCAGTGGACGGTGGGACGGGAGTTTAACCGCCGTTTGAAAATTGCTTTTGACCGGGAGCACATAAGCATACCCTTCCCTCACAGGACCGTTCACTGGGGTGATATAAGTCCTGTTATTAAAATTTCTGAAAAAGAATCCTGATAATTGTTAAGAAAATGTTAATCGCAAAATAAAAGAATTCTATATCTGATTATTTTTTTCTTTTTATTATCTTTGTCATCAATTAGTATTTGTCCTGTTATATTAAGCGTTCATCAAATAAAATATAGCTTATGCAACTAAAACAGGCAAATAGATAACATTACATAAAGAAGTTCGTAATAATCAATAAATAATAAACTCATGAAAAAATTCACTTTAGGAATTCTTGCTTTTCTTTTAATCGCTTTTGTGTCAACTAGTTGTGACGAACTTGGAGACTTAGTTAACTTTGACGGAGACTATTATGTTTTGGATTTTACTGTTGAGCCTACTGAGCTTACCGGAGTTCAGGTATTCGACAGTGAGTCATTTGATCCTGAACTTGATACGCTTTTAGCCGAATATGGCCTGGACAGGGAATCACTTGACCTGGTTACAATAGGTGAAGCGCTGGTTGAAATCAGCACTGCGGAAGCTAATTTTGACTTCATTAATAGCTTTGAACTTGTTATTGAAAGTGCAGATTTTGAAGCAAAGATAATCGCCTGGCAGGATACGATAGCTGAAGGTTTGACTTCACTTACATTGAAGATATCTGAAGATGATGTCAAAGACTTTCTTTTTGCTGAGCAGTTCACCTTAACCACTCAGGGTTTTGTAAATACAACTGTTGTTGATTCAGTTCAATTACAAGCAAAAGTAAAATTCCATTTTAAGGGTGGAGACAGCGGTACCGGGTTTGGATTCTAAGATATCCTGTAACTGTATTATAAGATTGCATATGGCAGGATAATCATATGCAATTTTTATTTTATAAGGTTCTCAGAGTACATATGGATTGAAGTCCCGACATGCTTTATCTTTCCCTGCTTCCTGGCGGCAAGTATAGCTTCCATGGATTTTCCCTTTTTCATGGAATTGTGAAACTGGTCCATGGTGATCAGGCACCAGAGGAAGTAAAAATCGATCTGATCCACGTCCAGGCGTTTCATGGAGCGGTCAATATTTTTTGTTATCTCACTGGCTGAGAGTTTGTTATCACCCTTGGTGGCAACCAGGAACTTATCGCGTGGCATCTGCCTGAAAGCCCTGCCGTAAATGTCCTCACTCCTGTCTTCATTATATTCAGGAGCAGTATCAAAATAATTGATTCCCAGCTCGCTGGCAAACCTGATATTATGAATGCACTCTTTTTCAGGAATATCTTTTTCAAAACGCATTCCTTCCATTCCCAGCCAGGAAACGGCTTCACCGGTTTTTCCAAATATAATCCTTTTCATAAAAAAAAATGTGAACACTTTTCAGGTCCTATGTACTGCTCTCCTGGTCCTCCAGTTTGGATTTCCGATCTTCCTTTTGCTCGCGGGTCATACCATTCATCTTCCTGTGGTATTTCTTTTTCCAGTAGTTACCCGGATGATCATGGTTATTACGATGACCACCTGCAAAACCCGCAAAAATGATCTTTGACAGGACCAGCAGTCCCAGTGTCTGCCAGTAGTTCACGACGGGACCGCTGAACAGTTCAGGCACCAGCCAGTTCCAGAGCAACATAACCAGGTAGGTAAATGCTGCCAGTCCAATGATCCCGAATACGACAAACTTTCCGTAATAAAAAACTCTTGTTGTTTTCATGACTATAAATTTTAAAGTTGATTGTATATTTCTTTTAAATTCTTCCTGAGAAAGGAGACAGCATATCTCTTTCTTGACAGCAGGGTATTGATTCCAATCCCTGTAATATCAGATATCTCTTTGAAACTGAGATCATCAAATTCATTCATGACAAAGACGTCCCTCTGCTCTTCAGGTAATTCACCCAGGGCCTTATCTATAGCTTCCCATATTACCTCGCGCATGTATTCATCTTCAGGGTCCCTTCCCAGCGCAGGAACGATATCTTCCAGCATAAGCGGGCTTTCATCTTGCTCTTCCCGATTCCTGATCTCCCTTGAAGAGAAGGTTTCCGGTTTGCTCTTCCTGAAATAATCGGTGACCCTGTTCCTGGCAACCGTAAACAACCAGGATGTCACCCTTTCCGTAGACCGGATGTCTTCAAAGCCAACCAGGAACTGGTACAATACATCCTGCAGGATATCTTCAGCATCACCCCGGTCCCTGACCCGCTTCCTGATAAAGTTAAGTAAACGTGATCGTTCCCTGCCGGCTATTTCATTTACATATCTGATCTCTGCTGCTGTCATGATTGAGATGGTCTGCTTCCTTCTGTCTTATAGACGATCATCAGGCAAAGATATTCTAAAAAAAAACCCGCTGCAATGTGCGGGTTCCCTAATTAATTCAATCTCAATGGCTTATAATCCTTGAATATTTTAAAGTCGGTACTTTCAATCATTTCGCGGTAAGGGGGCCATACTTCTTCATAAAAAGTATTAACCCTGGTAACAGCTTCATTGACAAGTTTGTCCGCGTTTTGCATAAGTTGCTCTTCAGTGGCTGTGGGACCACCGGGCCTTGACTGGATGTAGCGGGAGGCCGTAAACAGATGCATTACGACG
>CAZILN010000258.1:0-1800 GCA_964540005.1 uncultured Bacteroidaceae bacterium
CCAGCGTGAACAGCTGGTGTATCCCTATGGCCCTGGCTTCCCTGGCGGCTGTTTCATATACCTGTTCAAGGAGTTCCATGTCCCATGTACTCCCGAGAGCCGGTCCTTCCGGAAAGATGGTTGCACCGGAACACATCAGGCCATGGGTGCCTTCCTCTGTTTGCAGCAGGGGGATCTTCAGCCTGGTTTTCTCCAGCGCAATTCTCTGTAATTCATTTAAGTAATCAGCCTGTTGCACAGGACCTTCCTGGGTCACATGGTTGGTCAGGGTAAAGAAGCCTCCCCCCGGACCAATATCTTCTACCAGGGTACCCTCTGCGAATTTCCTGCATCCACCCATCTTCTGTTCAGCGGTATTTCCCAGTTCACGGGAATAGGCGCAGGGCATGTTGAGCTGCCCGATCTTTTCTGCCAGGGTCATCCTTGCCAGCAGGTCATCCACTCTTTTCCCTACCGGTAGAGCTGGATCCTGATAGGGGAGCATCACGGTATGCGGGGGCAGGCCACGCTGTTCCCTGACATAGCTTCCAACGGCGGCCACATGATCTATCCATATTTTATTGGCGGGATCGGATGCATAGGCACAGAGGGAATCAATGGTAGACAGGAGGGAAGTCTGACGGCCCCCTTCACCCATTTCATGGCCTGCCAGGATAAGCCAGCTGCCCGAAGTCCTGGCAGATTCTATTAGTGCTTTTATTTCTTCAAAAGACCTGCCGTCAAGTTCCATCCCGGCCAGCTGTCCGAAATCACAGTACAGGGGATCGTTGGGGCCCTCATCCAGCCAGGTCCTTCCCGTGGCGAACATGGCCGAGACCAGCGGTACATAGCTGCGGGTCTGCATGCCCCTGCCTACATAGGTCTGGCCGCAGGGATAGGCAAAGGATACCGGGTCGATCCCCAGCTGGTCTTTGATGACACGGCTGGCGGAATCAAGTTCCCGGCTCATCCTGCTGAGTGAGTAATCTTCCAGCGCTTTGTCCCGGGACCAGCTGAAATTACCCGTACAGGGATGCAGCACTGAATGGTTCCCGATATCATGTCCATTGCTTACAGCATTTTTCCATCCTTCCAGCCTTTCTGCCATGCGATCAAAAGAGACATAGAAGGTCCCCTTAACATTGTATTTGTCGAGGATGGGGATGCCTTTATCTATCTGGCTCATGCGGGCATCATCAAAAGTAAGGCTGAGAGCCATTTTACTGCCACCGGGCCATCTGAATTGCTGTTCAGCCTGTTTCCCGGGTTGATCCTCGTATCCCTGGGCATTTGTGGCACAGAAAAAGATTGATAACAAAATGGTAAACATGCTTGTTTTAGTGAACATAATCAGGAGGATTTAGTATGAAATTAGATTATTGTATCTGTGAGAGGCTGTCTCTGAAAGCCTTCCTTATTACTGATTTTTCCTGCTCACTTAGTTTAGAAGCAATGCAGAATATAACAGTCCGTTCAACATAGGAATCCAGTACCGGAAGGGTTCCCTTATCATATGAATAATCCTTTCCCCAGCTGTTGGCTTCCAGTTCCCATACAGAGTGGTGCCCGCAGATAGAGCGCTTGTTCACCAGGCTGGGGACATGGTAGTAAATATGCAGGCCCCAGTCTGTCATATGAACCGGATAGAAACCCCCTTCCCTGACCCTGATGCCGTTGGAAGCCAGTGCATCATTGAAAGCGATGGAAGTTGATTTGTCTTTAAAAATGATCTTCAGGAATGCCCCGGCATCACCTTCGGGATCCTCAACATACCGGGTATCTATGTCCTTGTACTTTGAAAGCAGGTCTTTCAGCTCATTT
>CAZILN010000259.1:0-9476 GCA_964540005.1 uncultured Bacteroidaceae bacterium
AAAGGGGATATTGCAAAGACCATTGCCCGCTATATGAAAGACCAGGGAGGGTTCCTTTCGTATGAAGACCTGGCCAGCCACAGTTCCGAATGGGTGCAGCCTGTTTCCACAAATTACAGGGGATATGATGTCTGGGAACTCCCGCCAAACGGACAGGGGACTGCTGTGCTGCAGATCCTGAATATCATGGAGGGATACGATATTGCCTCCATGGGATTCGGAAGCAGTGACTATATCCACACCTTTGTTGAAGCAAAAAAACTGGCTTATGAGGACAGGGCAAAATATTATTCCGATCCGGATTTTAATGATCTTCCGCTCGATGAACTGATATCCAAAGAATATGCGGCGGAGAGAAGAAAGCTTATCAATCCTGAGCGATCTGCCAGGTCATATCCTGCCGGTGAACTGGAGAAAGGAAATACTATTTATATGACCGTAGCAGATAAATGGGGGAACATGGTATCTCTCATCCAGAGCAACTATCGTGGCATGGGCAGCGGGATGACACCCTATGAACTGGGATTTATTTTACAGGATAGAGGAGAACTGTTCAGCCTGAGTGAGGATCATTTCAACTGCTATGAACCGGGTAAGAGGCCTTTCCATACCATCATCCCTGCATTTGTCACAAAGGATGGTAAGCCGTATATGAGTTTTGGTGTAATGGGAGGCGGTATGCAGCCTCAGGGCCATGTTCAGATACTGGTAAACATGATAGATTTTGGAATGAACCTTCAGGAAGCGGGTGATGCACCAAGGATACAGCATGTGGGTTCTTCCCAGCCAACAGGCAGCCGGATGACGGACGGGGGAACCGTTTATCTTGAGTCCGGTATAAACTATGAGGTCATCCGGAACCTTGTCCTGATGGGACACCGGGTACAATTTGACGTGGGAGGATATGGAGGATACCAGGCCATACTCTATGATGAAAAAAACGGGGTGTATTACGGGGCCTCTGAAAGCCGGAAAGACGGACAGGCTGCCGGATATTAAATGCTGCAGCAGTCCCTGAAACTTAGAATGTATTTAAATTGCATCATCCCCTGTAAGACGGTTGAAAGTAAAGAGTAATTTTATTTTCTTTATGCTCTTTGTTTTCAGCAGTTTATTGTAGCTCCACATCAACCATGGCTAAGAGAAAAGGCAAACAATCAAAAAACGGGATTTTCCTGCTGCTGCTGAGCGGTGTGCTTATTGGTTCCTTACTCATCTTTTCCGGTAATAAGGCAGTTAAATATACCTCCGGAGATAATTTTTGTATTTCCTGCCATGTTCATCCCCGGGCAGACCTGTCCTGGAAACGATCCACCCATGTAGACAACCAGCGCGGTGTTACCGTCCACTGTGTTCAGTGTCATCTGCCACCTCACGGACAGGGCCATTTGTGGGAAAAACTTAAAACCGGGACCAGGGATGTCTATGGCGTACTCTTTAAGGATGTAGACAAGATTAACTGGGAAGCCAGGTCCCATCCGGAAATTGCTACCCATTTTACCTATGAGTCCTCCTGCATCAGTTGTCACCAGAATAATTTCCCCAGGGGATTATCCCGCGAAGGCGAGGATGCCCACCTGTACTACGAGGGAAAACAGGATGAACTTCACTGCATTAACTGCCATATTGCAGTGGGACACTATTCTGAGCATGCCATACATGCACATAATGTAGATTTCGGGGTAGCAGCGGAAGAAGAAAGAGAAGTCTATACGGAACCGGCGCATGTGGATGAATTCGAAAATTTTACTGAGTATGTTCCCGGCACCAGGGTAAATTTTGACATGATGGCAATACCCGGTGGCATCTTTGAACTTGGGAGTCCTGAAGATGAATTATACCGTGATCCCGACGAAGGCCCGGTTAAGAAAGTTAGTATCTCCGGCTTTTTTATGGCTAAGACCGAGGTCAGCTGGGCAGAATATCTTGCCTTTTATACGGAGACTGCTTCGCCGGGGAGAACCACTGATGCCTATCTGGATGTGAAGAAAAGGGATCCCGATGCCATCTCCGGTCCCACTCCTCCCTGGGGTGATCCCGGACAGGGTTGGGGAAAGGGTGCCCGTCCGGCCATCACAATGACACACCATGCAGCTGAAGTATACTGTGAATGGCTGTCGCAGAAAACAGGGAAAAAATATCGTCTCCCCACTGAGGCCGAATGGGAATATGCGGCGCGTGGCGGGACTTCAGCACCCTATTACTTCGAAGGGGAACAAAAGAAATATAACGAGGAACGGTTTATCAATAAGATCTTCGGGGCCGATACCGGCACCATCGCTTCCCATATTATTTACAAGGCAAACAGCACCGGTATTACCGGAACTTATGAGGATATCCGGGAAAATCCGTTTGGCCTGGTAAATATGCTGGGGAATGTCAGTGAATTCTGCCAGGACTGGTATGATAAGAATGCCTATTCCGATTATCCTGAAACCGGTATTACTGATCCCACCGGACCAGCTGAAGGGACAGAACATGTTATAAGGGGAGGCTCATTCAGGAGCCTTTCTGCCGAGGTCCGCTGCGCAGCCCGTGATCAAACCCGAAGTGTTGCATGGCTGAAAACCGATCCCCAGATTCCCAAATCCGTCTGGTGGTATTCGGACTGCATTCATGTTGGGTTCCGGATAGTTTGTGAATACGAAGAAAATGAATAACTTATGCACTCATAATCACTAAACCTTTAATTATGGAAAAAACAGATAATTCTTTCAGTCGCCGCAGATTCCTGGGCAGTGCTGCACTGGGTACTGTGGCTGCTGTAGGAGCCAGCCAGCTATTGTCCTCATGCAGCGGGCCGGCTGCCCCCACCAGGACTGTTGTCCTTCCTCCTCTTCTGGATCAGGCTCCTGATGGTGAACCTATCAGAGCCGGGCTAATCGGTTGCGGAGGCCGGGGAACAGGAGCTGCGATCAATTTCCTGAATGCAGGTCCTAATCTTGAAATAGTGGCTCTTGCTGACGTATTCCAGGATAGAATCAATAACTGCAGGCGGGATATTAAAGAACAACATGGCGTAGAGATTGCGGATGAGAATTGTTTTATCGGTTTTGATGCCTATAAGCAGTTGCTGGAACAGGATATTAATTATGTCATCCTGGCAACACCCCCTTATTTTCGGCCTGAGCATTTTAAAGCAGCCGTGGAGGCAAGAAAACATATTTTCACAGAAAAGCCGGTAGCCGTTGATCCTGTCGGAGCACGTTCAATAATGGCCTCTGCAAAACAGGCTGAAACAGCAGGGCTCTGTGTAATTACAGGTACCCAGAGGCACCACCAGAGAGATTACGTGGAGATTTACAGGCGTGTGGCCGGTGAAGGTGCCATAGGCCATATAGTATCTGCCAATGCTTACTGGAACCAGAACAAGCTCTGGCATCGTGACCGCCTTGAGGGTTGGACAGATATGGAATTCATGATCAGGGACTGGGTGAACTGGACCTGGTTATCGGGTGATCATATCGTTGAACAGCACATACATAATATCGATGTAATCAACTGGTTCGCAGGTAAATTCCCGGTTTCGGCTGTTGGCATGGGATCAAGGCAAAGAAGGCCGACCGGAGATCAGTACGATAACTTTTCCGTAGATTTCATTTATGACGGGGAAGTTCATATGCACAGCATGTGCCGCCAGATAGATGGTTGTACCGATAATGTATCCGAGTATATCCGCGGAACCACAGGTTATACCAACTGCAACAATACCATCTGGAACACAGACGGCACCGAGCAGTTCACGTATGAGTATCCCCTGGATGACGAGGGAGAACCGATGAAAAATGTGAAGATGAGTCCCTACGACCAGGAACACATAGACCTGATTACAGCCATTCGTACCGGCGAATATGTCAATGAAGCAGAGTTTACGGCAAAATCCAACCTCACCGCCATTATGGGCCGTATTTCAGCCTATACAGGCAAGATGGTAACCTGGGATGAAATGATGAGTTCAGATTTGAAAATAGGACCGGAAACCCTGGAAATGGGCCCGGTAGACATGGAAGCGATAATACCGGTGCCTGGAACAGCTCCCTAATTATTATTTATATATTTGAAAAAAGCTGCCTTGTTTTTATGAGGCAGCTTTTTATTTTATTACAAAAAGGATAATAAATCGCTACTACATTGCTTCACAATGTCTGGTAGCTTATTTATTAAATAAAAAGGATGTTAAAACGGTGCTGCAATACTTCGTAATGCCAGGCGCCTTTTTTAACATCCTTTTCTTTTATGTCAATCAGAGAAAAAGCGGCCTCCTTAAAAGCTGTCTACTTCAATATAGGCATTAATAAGGGCCTGCTCTCCTTCTTTACCCGGTATTGAGTTACCATGTTCCATACCAAGAATTCCTTTAAATCCCTTTTCGTGTATGTGTTTGAACACGTTCTTATAGTTGATCTCACCGGTGGTGGGTTCATTCCTTCCCGGGTTATCACCTATCTGGAAATAGGCAATCTCTTCCCATGCCATATCCATGTTCGGGATCAGGTTCCCTTCCTGTATCTGCATGTGGTAAAGGTCGTCCAGGATTTTACACGATGGGCTTCCAACCGCCTTACATACCTGGTATGCCTGCGGTATTTCCTTAAGGAATAATCCCGGGTGGTTGAAGAAGTTCAAGGGTTCGAGTACCATGATCAACCCATGGGGTTCCAGCATTTCACTGGCCATTCTAAGCGCTTCAACAACATTACTGGTCTGGAAGCCAATATCCTTCCTCAGGTCGACATAACCCGGCACCACCGTCATCCAGGTAGCATTTACCCTTTTGGCCACCTCAACTGATTCTTTGACCTGTGTAAGAAATTCATGAAGGAATTCCTTATCCCCGGTTGTCAGGGTGGGTTCATTCCAGTAAATCTTATGCGCTACGAAAACGCCCATATCCATGTCCAGATTGGCCATTTTAGAGGCTATCTTTTCCTGCATCTGAATTTCCCTGTCTTTCATCCCGTTATCCTCCATGGCTGTAAACCCGGCATCAGCCATAAACTGTATCTGGTCCAGCAGGTCTTCACCGGCAAGGTTCCTGAACATTCCGAAATGTGGGGCAAACTTCATCTTGAAATCATGCTTTTCAATCGGAAGAACTGATTTGGATATTGATGAGGCAGCCATCCCTGCTGACCCTGCCAGAAGTGAACCGGCGACAGCGGCAGTACTTCTTTTCAAAAAACTTCTTCTTTCCATGATTTTATAATGTTTTGGTTAAAGGCTTTGATTGCAGTATAAACTTAGCTTTTGTTTTGAAAAATATGAAATTTAAGTGTTGAATAATAATAATGCTGTTAAGTAATTAAGGATCCTTTCGGATTGTACTAGAAAAATATGATATACAGACCGATTGTGACTATTACAATCAGGGCACTCCATATCTTAACCGTATTACTTACTTTATACTGTATATCGTTCCTGACAGGATATGTTACTGCTTCTTTAAGGGGATATAATTTTGTGGTAACAACAATAAAAAGAGTAATAACTGCGAAAGTTATTTCCATATGATGCAGATACGAAACCTCCGGCATCAGGTAAAGAAGAAGTCCGTAGACAGGGATATTCAACAACATTCCCCAGATAGCAGCAATTGCCGGCACCTTTTTCCAGATGATACCGTAAAAGAATACAGCCACTACCCCGGGTATGACAAATCCCCAGTATACCTGCAGGAAAAAATACAGGCCTCCTTCAAATTTGCTCACTATAGGCGACCATAAGCAACCCAGTAACACCAGCAGGATAGTTACAATTCTTCCGACCAGGACAAGATGTTTCGGTGAAGCATCTTTTTTAAAGAAAGGTTTATAAATATCCATTGTAAAAATGGTGGTGGCGGAATTAAGCAGTGAATCAAGCGTGCTCATAACAGCACCAAAAAGAGCGGCAAACATGATGCCGGTCAGGCCGGAGGGCAGCAGGCGCTGGATCAGGTATGGATATGCCCCATCGGGATTGGTAATCTGGTCGCTGTATATTTCAAAGGCAATAATACCGGGAAAAACAACGATAAACGGGATCAGCAGTTTTAATGATGCCCCGAATAAGACACCTTTCTGACCATCGTGCAGGCTTTTCGCACCCAGTGTCCGCTGGGAGATGAACTGGTTCAATCCCCAATAAAACAGATTCTGGATCCATAATCCGCCAAAAAAAATGGAGATCCACGGCATCCTTGGATGGTTCCAGGGTAACACCGTATGCAATCTCCCATCTGCCAGTTCAACAAACCTGTCGTAACCGCCGATCTTCTTGAATGCCAGGAACATGACCAGCATACCGACCACCAACAGGGTAACACCCTGTATCAGGTCTGACCAAACGACGGCTTTCAAACCACCGTATACTGTATAACCTCCGGCTATGATCCCGATTAACCAGATCCCTTTAACAATGTTAATGCCAAATATTGATTGCAGGGCAAGAGCACCGGAATATAAAACCGTTGCCATGGTGACGAGGATATAAAAAGCCAGCATAAAACAGGCCATAACCAGCTTGGCATTTTTATTATACCGGTATTCAAGAAACTCGGGCAGGGTATAGATACCGATTCTCAGAAATCGCGGTAGCAGTACTATTCCTACAACAACAAGTGCAAGGGCAGCCATCCATTCATAACTTGCTATTGCGATGCCAAGTGAAAATCCCTGTCCCGACATCCCAACAAAATGTTCTGAGGAAATATTCGAAGCGATCAGGGATATACCGATCAGCCACCAGGTCAGTCTCCTACCTGCAAGAAAATAATCTTCGGAATTATCCTCCTTACGTGAGGCATAAAGAGAAACACCTACTACTAAAGCAATAAAGGATAAGAAGAAAACTGTGTCGAGTACTGTAAATCCCAAAACTTATTATCTTTTTTCGTGTATTCTTTACAATATCTCTTTCAGTGTTACCGGACGGTTTTCAGAGGCAGATTTCTTTGCTGCCAGGCCAATGGCTACTGATATCAGTCCATCTTTCCCGTGTACAGGTATATCTTCTTCGTTTACCAGTGCATCAATAAAGGCTTTCATTTCGATTTCATAAGACTCAATGTACCTGTCCATAAAGAAATCCAGGGGCAGGGGTCCGTGGGATCCCTCCTTGTTGTAATAGGAATGAGTGTCATGATAGTTGTTATCAATATTTACCATTCCTTCGGATCCCAATACTTCCAGGCGCTGGTCATAACCGAATACTGCCTGACGGGTGTTGTCTATGGCACCGATGGCTCCGTTCTCGAATGAGAGTATGGTAATTGCCGTATCAACATCCCCTGCTTCACCTATGGCGGGGTCTACCAGGACATTGGCCTTTGCATAAACCTCCACTACTTCGGATCCCATAATAAAACGTGCCATATCGAAATCATGAATGGTCATATCCAGGAACATACCACCGGAAACCGCCACATATTCAGCAGGAGGAGGTTTGGGGTCCCTGCTGGTAATTCTGAGTATCTGGGGTTCCCCTATTTTGCCATCCTTTACCATTTGCTGAATCTTTGCAAAGTTGGGATCAAAACGGCGGTTGAACCCTATCATTAATTTGACACCTGTCTTTTCAATGACATCCAGTACCTGCCTGATCCTTTCAAGGGACAGATCCAGTGGTTTTTCGCAAAAAATATGTTTCCCGGCCTCGGCTGCTTCAATTGTATATTGAGCATGGGTGTCAGTTGGAGAACAGATAATTACAGCATCGACATCCGGCATAGATAATATATCCCTGTAATTACTGCTAACATTTTTTACACCAAATTGTTCGCCCATTTCAGTAGCAGCCTCAACAAAAGTATCTGCAACAGCAATCACTTCTGCCGAAGGAATACGGACCGCAATATTTTCAAGATGCAGCTTGCCGATTCGTCCGACACCGATAACACCAACTTTAATTTTTTTCATAAGGCTTATAATCTTCTCATATATTCAATTGTCTTTACAGCAGACGTATCAGGATCCGGCATGGGTAATATTTCAGCAGTCATAAAACCCTGGTAACCAACTTGATCTAAGGTTTTAATAATACTGGGGAAATCAATATGGCCCGCACCGGGATACCAGCGGTTTGAGTCTGCTATATGAAAGTGGAACATGGATCCCTTGGCCATCAGAATGGAATTTTCAATCGATGGTTCCTCAATATTCATATGGAAGGTATCCAGCAGCAACCCTACATTTTCCATATCGACTTTTTTCACCAGATCAAGACCGGATTGGACAGTGTTGATAATATCTGTCTCGTAACGGTTAATGGGTTCAACGATCAGTTTTACAGATGAGTCTTCCTGTGCACATTCCTGTAATGCTTCACTCAACCATATCTCTGCATCTTCACTGCTGATGCCTCCCGATTTGCTTCCTCGCACAAGGCCAATGATAACCATAGCGTTCAGCACCTTACCAAGACGGACATGGGCTTTAATACGCTCAATGGCTTTTTTTCGTATTTCAGGATCCTTGTGTACAAAACACAATCCTTCCTCTAAATATACCTGTCCGGTCTGAATGGCGGGAACTGTCATATTTTTCTCCCTGAGGATTGATACCAGCCAGTCCACATTTAACTTTTCAGGATTCCGGACAGCCATTTCAACACCATCAAAGCCCAGTTTACTGATCTTCGCCACATTTTCCTCGATTCCTTCCTTGAAAGGAATAGCTGAAAATGAAGAGGGTTGTGATGAAAGAACAATTCCTAATCTCATAATACTAGAGTCCCATTTTGGGGATTGCATAAATCGGGCGCCAGCCTTCAGTAAAGGGCTCTTTCAAATAAGGTTCCATTTCTTTTTCAGTTCTCATTGTTGTCTTCTCAATGGGAGGAACCTTGCCGGCAGGGAAATTCTCGATAATTTCATCATGGACCAGTGTAAGATAGGACAGGATAGCGGCAATTGTCCTGCGGGCTTTCTCAGGTTTGCTGTATGTAGGAAAACCTACAACACCTTCAGGGATGGATCCCAGTTCAATGGGAAAATGCCCCTGTCCCTCGGACCACTTACTGGGCCGGTGAAACGGATCAACGGCCTTATCGAAATGACCATCAGGCAGGTATCCCTGTACCTCGGTTTCCTCGGCCAGGTCCATCCTTACCAGCTCTTTGTGCATGAGTAACATCACCGATGTTTCAGCTTCGTCAGCATGTACAAAATTCGTATCCCAGTCTCCCCCGCGTTCTTTGGTACGGAAAAATTCGCGTACTGCCCTGTGCCAGTCAATCACCCGGAAAATCCCGGGAAGGTTCCAGGTTTTTTGCAGTTCCTGTATGGCAGCCTCCAGCAACCACTGGTGACCATGATTATTTATCAGGATCATTTTACGAAATCCATCGTTCCAGAATCCCACCATTACATCTATCAGGATTTTTTTCACCACTTCATCTTCCAGGTGTATGGTTCCCGGCATGCCAATATGATGATGGGGATGACCACCAAAATTCAGTGGTGTCCATGTCAGATTTACAGGAGCACCCTTTTTTGCTGT
>CAZILN010000260.1:0-5183 GCA_964540005.1 uncultured Bacteroidaceae bacterium
CATTGAACTGAACAGGTTGTGTTTCATATAAACCTCCGCTTTCCTGGAGCTGTTTCCTCATCCTGTCCCAGTATTCGAAAGCATCATCACTGAGTGTATATTGTTGCACCAGCAGGCTGTAACGGCGCATTAAACGGTTGGTGCTGGTTGATACATAATTAAGCGGAAATCCCAGGATCTTTTTCTCATCTGACAGCCTGATTGTGCTTGTATATATTCCTCCTATTCTGTCTGTTTTCCAGCATGTATAGTAGATTTTAGGATCCGGCATTTTATATAACTGTTCCCCGTCCCAGTAATACTGAATATAATTTTCAGCACGGTATTCCCATGTCTCTGTAAGCCCCCAGCGATAATTCTGAGTCTCAAAATTTTCAGAGTTCACATCAATATAAAACTGAATGCCTCTTATCGGCTGGTCAGGATCTTCGGTTTCTATGGTTTCTAATGTATAATACAAGCTTTCAATGGGTGCACATGGTTCACCAAGTGTCTCCCATTGTGATTCGTAGCTGCCACCTGAATTAGGCAGGGTGAAAACCAATTTATATGGAACATTCCTGGGTAATTCTCCATCATTGATCCATAATTCATAGGTTCCATTTTCTGTCTCATTATAAAGAAAAGAATTATCACTGTCATCAATTACCCGGACCTGGCAGTCAGTAACAGGAGACTGTTTTGAATTATTGAAGGGAGAGGTCCAGGAAATATAAACATACTGGTATCCGGGCTTATCAGTTAACAATCCTTCAACTACAAGTATTTTCTGATCTTCTTTAATTTCAGGAGTATAGGGCTCCACACAACTCCCCAGCAAGACAGAAGTAAGCAGGCAAACATATATGATATTATTCGCTGGCATAATTCCCGAATTTAAAATTCCATGAAATTGTAGTAATTGTGGATCCGAAAATAGAAAGCTGATATCCTTTTATCTTCCCGCTTTCAGACTTGAAGTATACTGAATAGGCATTTTTACGCCCGGTCAGGTTATAGATATTGATCATCCAGAAACTGTGTATATGTTTCTTGGATTTCAGATTTCCTTCCAGGTTTACCGAAAGGTCCATGCGGAAATAATCAGGCAAACGGTAGGCGTTCCTCCTGGAATAGCTCACTATTTCCTGTCCTTCCAGGTAATAGATCGAAAGAGGATAGGTGACGGGACGGCCTGTTTTGTAGACAAAGTTGCCCGATAAGCTTAATCTCCTGTTTAACCTGTAGTTCATCACAGTATTCAGTGAATGCGGTATATCATAGTTAGCCGGGTAAATCAAGCCATTGTTTATCCTGTCCCAGGTATGCTTGCCGTCTACCTGGATCCTGCTCCGTGAATATGTATATGCTATCCATCCGTTAAATTTTCCCTTATCTTTTTCGAGCATCAGTTCAATCCCGTAGGCATTCTGATTGCCTTGCAAAATTTCCTGTTCTATATGGCTGGGGCCAATAAAATTTGCACCATCCTTATATTCAATAATATCATGAAGTTTTTTGTAATATATTTCAGTTGATGTACGTATTCCGCCCAGGGGAAAGTCTTTATAGTACCCTGCCGATAACTGGTCTCCATAAGGAGGCCTGATATGATAGTCGCATAATTTCCACTGATCGGTTGGCGAAATTGCAATTGTATTGCTTAACATGAACAAATACTGCCTGATCCTGTTATATGATAGTTTCACAGCACTGTATTTACCGGTTTGATAATTCAGTGCCAATCTGTAATCCGGTCCGGAATATGTTTTAACCGGCTCTCCGGCTGAATAGGGAGTATCTTCAGAAATATTATCCTCTTCTTTTGGCATTCCGGGTAAATAATTATAAACTACAGCAGGTCCCATGTATCTGAACAGTGAATACCTGATACCTCCATACAGGGAAAGATCATTTGTGATATCATACCTGTCGCCAATGTAGAGGGCCGATTCATTCCCCTTATCCTGGCCCAGGTTAACATGTTTTCTGGTGGATGAATTACCAAATCGGTTTACATTTCCCCGATCGAGATCGTAAATAATTGTATTCCCACCAAAGGAAATTACATGCTTTCTGGCTGGAACCCAGCTGAAATCCAATCTTATTTCTTTATGGTTAATTTGATAACCATGGCTGTACGCCAGGAAAATATTCTCCTGGTTGACAGTATTAAAATCATATTTACTGCTAATCAGGGCAAAGTCAGATGTTAGACCGGATGAAATCCGGCGGCGCCAGTTCAAGGAAACACCTGAATTAGTATAGTCATAATCCAGGATTTTATTATAATTGAAATGATCCGATGTATAATAACCGAAGAATTTGATCAGGTTCTTCTTATTGGGTTCAAGGGTGAGTCCGCCTGACAGATCATAAAATGAGGCACTGCTCCTTCGTAGTTTTGGGTCTCCGATTCTCTCTAATATCCAGTCTGAATAGGTAGATCGTGCACCCAGAATGAATGAGTGTTTTCCTTTATCAATAGGCCCTTCTACTGCCACATGACCTGTAATAGGACTGATCCCTCCTTTCGCCGTATACCGGTTTTTATTACCTTCCCGTGTGGAAATATTGAACAGAGACGCCATTCTTCCCCCGAATTCTGCAGGGATGTTGCTTTTATACAGGCTGAAATCCTTGATTATATCCGGACTGAAAGCTGAGAAAAACCCGAACAGGTGAGAAGTATTGTACACTGGAATCTTATTAATATAAAACATATTCTGGTCGGCAGAACTACCCCTCACATTGAATCCTGATGCGCCTTCCCCAACACTCTGTATACCCGGCAGCATTTGAGCCACCTTAAGTACATCTTTTTCACCCATTATCAGCGGGATCTCTTTAATGCTCTTCATATTGATCTTTGCATATCCCATCTGGATACCGCTGACATTCTGGTTTTTTTCTGCCCTTATAATGACTTCATTGATAGGTATGATCTCCTTCTCCATCGCAATATCAAGCCGTCCATCGCCTTTTACATCCAGCTCATAGATGATCTCTTTCATGCCGAGACAGTTGACAGCAACAGTATATTTCCCTGCAGGGATTACAGTCTGATACCTGCCATCGACATCCGTTACAGTGCCCTTTTCAGTTTCTGTAAAGTAAATAGTAACCCCGATAAGAGACTCTCCGTTTTCCCTGTCCCATATCTTCCCGTAAAGATTTGTCGGTATGCCAGGCCGCTTTGGATTTTCATCCCCTACGCTTATTTTTTCTATCACCTGTTCTTTTTTACCACCAAAGTATTGTTCTTCCTTTGATAAGCGGGATGAATGCTGCTGCGGATCAATTCTGTTATCAGGCCAATCTTCCTGACTCCTGTCTCCAATATCTATAATTGGACCCGGGATGATATAAATATTGTTACCCCTGTCAATATAAAAGGAAAGCTGATGTGATGTCAGGCTTTTAGCCAGTATTTCTTCCAGGTTAAGATCTGTTCCCCTGGCAATTACTGTAACCCCTGACACCCATTCTTCAAGGAAAAAAAAACTCAGGCCGGTTTCTTCTTCAACAGACCGGGTGAATGTTGTGAAGGGGATATTATTATAATCCCCGGAAATCCGGTGATCCGTTTGCTGGCAATCAATCCTGTATGTAACCAGCAGAAATAATATGACAAGCGTAATCCTATTCATCCAAACCTGCTTCTATACCATTACAGAACTCCAGTACCCGGATTATATTCTCATCTGATAATTGCCAGAATTTTATCTTCTCTCTTCGCAAATAGACTTTAATTTCACGACGATACTCTTTCTGGAACAGTTTAATAAATGACGATTTTGTTTTAAAACTTCTGAGTTGATTATTATCAAGAAGATATGTCCTTCTTAATTGTTTGTTGAATTTGTATTGATTTGTCATTGATAATGAAGAATAAACAAGAGCCTTTTCCCAGTATGACAGGCACGCCAGTTTACCTGATCGGATCACCTGAAAAAACCTTGTGCCCGTTTCCGGGAAGGTCATTCTCACAAAAAGCTTATCATCAAGAGTAAATGTTTCAATGAATTCTTCGTTAAGCTGCAACAGCTCTGTCCTGCCTATATAGTCGGTATGTTGTAATACTAAGAGTTGATTATAAATGTCATAATTTATCGATACTCCCTCGTACTTGTTACCTCTAATGGTAAGATTTCCTTTTCGGTATAATTCCGAAAAAAAGAATTGGTGACCGGTTACATCAAAATAATGATGTGTATACTGTTTGCCGCTCCTCAGGTTAAAATCCTCCCCGTAAGATTGGTCAAAAAAATCTTTTACCTGAAGAAAATCATTATTCTGCTGATAGGACTCCTGGGCTTCAGCAGTCAGCACAAACAGTGTTAATAAGCTAAATAGTGAACAATGAAAAATCGATCTGAAAGGCACAGCACGTTGTTTTTTGGTAACCCGGTACGGATTTGCTAAAATAGCAAAAATAATCATTGGCACTCCTCTGTACATTCCCCATTGGGGCAAATATCTTTGCGATCAAGTTCTGAATTCTTGTTTATTGACAATAATTATTATCAGTAAATAACACAGTACCGTGTTCCGGATGAACCTGTAATCATTCTTTTCAGTTCGGAGCATTGCTGATATTCGGAATATTATGTAATTTTTCAGGTGAATATTATTACTCTCTGAAAGCATTATTGATGAAGAAATCACTTTCTGGTTTTTTTACTTTGTTTACTATCTGTTGCTTTGGATTAATTATGATTTCATGTAATTCTCCCACGGAAGATAATAAAGAGAAGCTTCAAAGCCAGATTGAAAATCTCATAGAAGACTTCAAAGGAGAGGCAGGTATATATATCCACCATCTTTCAGGGGATATCACTATTGGTATCAATGAAAATGATCTCTACCCTACGGCAAGCATGATAAAGGTCCCTATACTGATTAAAATTTTTGACAGAATTGATAAGGGAGAATTGAGGATGGATAGCACGGTCTTCTATTTTAAAGACTCAATTAATTACCAGTGGAAAGGGGATGATGCAATCTCCAGGTTCAAGGAAGGAGAGGATATTACAATAGGAAAACTTCTATCGCATATGATCACATTTAGTGACAATCATGCCAGTCTCTGGCTTCAATCTCTGGCTGGAACCGGAACAGAGATCAACCAATGGCTTGAGGAAGCTGGTTTTACATCTACACGCGTTAACTCAAGAACCCCGGGCAGAGAAAAGGATTATGAA
>CAZILN010000261.1:0-4179 GCA_964540005.1 uncultured Bacteroidaceae bacterium
TATTGCCGGCATATTAATTAGTGCTATTACCAATCTATTAAACAGGTACATCTATAACCAGTTTTTGCCGGATACTAAGTACAAATTAACCAGGCCTTTCAACTTCGAATACTACGGTGAAAAATGCATTGGTCCGTATAACGAACAGTCTGAAAGTGAAATATATATACCAGTAGAATCCTGATTATCAGCTATTTCTCATAAACCGTAAAATGGTTCACCAATCAGGCAAAATGCCCGTCCACATAACCGGTTTGCAGCCATGGGACATTATTGCTGCGGTGAAATGGCCTGATTGCCATCCTGAGTTTCTGCATTTCATCCTCTGACATTGGCTTGAAATTCTTGACCAGTTCAACATTGGCCTTAACTACATCAATACTGTCGGTTCCGATAACTGCAGCTGTTACCTTTTTAAGTGAAAGAGCATAGTTAATCAGGCTTGCTATTGAGAGCCCTTCAACAGTTTCCCTGGGCCTGATTAACTTCATCGCCAGCACACCCATCCCTTTATCCGCAGCAGCAGGAATAGCCAGGCTTTCAAATGGCTGTTCCCCCTGGGCCTGGTGATCCAGTGCAATTAGCATGTTATCGAAATCATTCTCCACGGCTGCCTTTTTCATGCCAGCAGCATTTGCATGGCCTGTAAAACCGATGAAACGTATCAGTCCTTCTTCCCTTGCTTTTTGTAGTCCATCCACCACACCTCCCTTTTTCCCAAACTGGGCCGCATCTTCTTCACTCTCCACTGAATGCACCTGGTATAGGTCAATATAATCGGTTTGCAGGCGTTTAAGACTGGTTTCCAGGGTCCTCTTAACATTGTCTGCGGTCCGTTCATCACCTACCTTGGAAGACAGGAATACATGTTTCCGTTTTTCTTTTAGGATCATTCCAATCCTTTCCTCGCTTGAAATATTGTCATTGCCGTAACTGGCAGCGGTATCCCAGTGATACAATCCCTGGTTAAAGGCAAATTCAAGAATTTCCAGGGCTTTGTCATTATCCTCCACGGCCATCCACCGGCTGCCCAGTCCAAGCACATACCTGGGTATCTCCACACCGGTTTTTCCCAGCATAGCCGTAGGGATACCTTTCGGATCATAATCCGGTCCGGGTACAAGCGTTCTAAATCCCGGACTCACTGTTATGGCTGCTGCAGCCAGAGATGCGTTCTTAACGAATTTCCTGCGTGTGATTTTCTTTCTCATGATGTTACTTTTTATTGTGTACTCTGACTATTTATCGTCTGAATGAATTATCAGCGTTTATGTGAACCTGCATATATTTCTATCCAGTCAAGCCGGGAACAGGCATCGCTTACTCCTCCGGGCATCAGGTCTGTAAAACCGATCTCATCAACTCGGGACAGATCAGGGTCAATTACAATTTTGCCTTCCGTAACTGTTTCTATAGAGAGGGAATACCATCTGATATCACTGATGTTAAATTCCCTTATCCTCCAGTCTGTACTGCTGTCGTCATACTGGTCACTGACCAGCCAGCTACCGTCAGCAAGTTTGAGGATAATCCTGAGGTTCCTGAATCCGCTCTGTTTACTGCGCCATATAATTTTGGCAAATGATGACATATCAGCAAAATTCCTCATATGTTTAAGGCTCACTGCCCAGGTCCCAGTGCATTGTCCTGACCAGATGTAATAAGGATCATCCGGGGGCTGATCATGATTGCTCTTTTTGATGCTGTCTTTTCCGGGTCCGTAAAGATTCAGTTCCAGTTCACTGTTCGAAACATGTTCCTGTGTGACCGGCAGTGCAGCCGGGATCTCTTTCCAGTCCTCGCGGAAGAACAGGGGAGGCCGGTAATCTTCCTGTGCCTGTAGGATGTCCATTCTGCCTGAGAAACACATGGATAAGAGGATTACAAACAGGAGGGAGGCTTTTTTCATGATAATGATCCTATGGTATCTGTGACTAAAATATATCATTCAAGCAAGAATACCAACAATACCAAATACAATAAGAAATTTTCTATATTAGGAGAATAAGTCAATGAAGAAGCACTGATGATACAAAAAAGGCGCAATAGATTGTGGAGGCTTACAGTAATTATTGCAATTGCCCTTGTTATTATGACCTTTACCCCCATTATAACTCCTGCCGGAAGGCATACCCCTGGCTTATTCAATTTTCCATATACTCTCTGGACCGGTATTATTATCAGTCTGGGATTAACTCTTCTGACCCTTTTAGCTTCAATTTTTCATCCGGGATCAAAGAATGAGTAATATGAAAAAATGGATCATAATTCTTTCGATTCTGTACCTGGGACTGCTGATTTTCCTGTCAGTAAGATCCAGGAGGGGTGTTAAGAGTTCCAATGATTACATTTTTGCAGGTTCAAATATAGGCTTCGTACTGGGCTTCCTGACATTTGCAGCTACCATGTTCAGTACCTTTACACTGATGGGTATGCCTGATTTCTTCAGGATACATGGTGTGGGAGCCTGGATATTCCTGGCTGTATCGGACGGGGCGGCTATGTTCCTGATTATCTGGTTCGGGTTTCACCTGAGAAAGAAAGTAGCTCAAAAAGGCTTTAATGGTATATCCTCTCTTCTTCAGGACTGTTACAACAACAGGATATCCGGTTATGTATATTTTGCAGGAGTCTTTATTTTCCTGATACCATATGTTGCTATTCAGATACGGGGTGTTGCTATTTTTCTCAATGCCACCTTTCCTGAATTTCTGCCTGTCTGGACCTGGGCTGTTGCTATGGTGGCAATTATGCTTATATACAGTGAAATAGGCGGTTTGAAGGCCATTATGTATGCCGATTCCATGCAGGGTCTCATCCTGCTTACAGTAATATGGATCATTGCAATTAACTGTATCAGATGGTTTGGCGGCATAGCTGATATGTTTACAATGGTAGAGAATACTGAGCCTGCTTTGCTTTCGGTACCCGGTCCTGAAGGATTGTTCAATATCCAGTTTCTACTGGCCTCACTGCTGGTCATTGTACTGGTCCCGGTTACACAGCCACAGCTTTCCACCCGCCTGGTTGTGATGAAAGACCTGAAATCCATGCACAGGATGGCAGTAGGAGTGGCTGTTATAGCAAACCTGATCATTTTCCCGACACTTATACTGGGATATTACGGAGCAGTCCGGTACCCGGAGGAAAGCACTGCTGATTTTATTTCAAAAGTATTATTGTTTGACCAGCCGGGAATCATAGCAGCCGCAGCCATCATCGGCCTGATTGCCGCGGCCCTGTCGACAAGTGATTCCCAGATATTTGCCCTGGGAACAGAAGTAAGGTCACTCATGTCCGGCAGTGAAAAATTAAACATGCTGCGCACCCGCCTGGCTATTATCTGTTTTGGCCTTGCCGCCATGGTGTTTTCCCTGCTGAGCAGTGATGAACTGGTAATGCTGGCCAGGGTGAGTTTTGCAGGCACAGCGCTGATGGCCCCGATGATTTTCTCAGCTGTCCTGTTTAACGGGAAACCTGCTGCAATAATCCCGGTAATGACCATGATTTGCCTTATTGTATTCATCATATCATTATTCGGATGGATACCGGATACATTATGGAATATCCAAATGGATATGTTACTACTGGTTTTTCTTGGAGTATTTTCAATAATTGCCAGGCTTGCAAGTTCTGATAAGGCTGAATAATTTTTTATTGTAAATTACATGATATATGGTATTTCCCGATCAGATCAATAGTGAACAAGAACTTGATGATATCCTTACAGGACCGGATGAAAGCCTGGAAAGATTTATGGCAGAACTCGAAGGAGATATCATGATACTGGGTGCTGCCGGGAAAATGGGGGTGACATTGAGTCAACTGGCTGTGCGGGCAATCAGCCAGGCCGGAATAAAGAAAAAAGTCTTTGCTGTTTCCCGTTTCAGTGATCCTGCGGTCAGGGATTCCATCGAAAGGGCCGGTGCCGAGACCATAGAATGTGACCTGCTGGACCGCTCAGCTGTATCCGGACTTCCACAGGCAGCTAATGTTATCTATATGGCCGGCAGAAAGTTCGGAACACAGCAGGACCAGGAGTTAAGCTGGGCAATAAACGTTCTTGCTCCGGATTATGCAGCAGATCATTTCAGGCAGAGCCGGATCGTGGTTTTTTCAACAGGATGTGTTTATCCGCTGACCGGTCCGGATACTGGTGGTAGCAGGGAAGATACGGCA